>JAITPL010000028.1 GCA_031289445.1 Tannerella sp. | reverse complement strand
TCCTTCGTGTGCACGTACATCATTATATAACGCATAATCCTGTCGGAATAGGCGTAGTATAAAGACCTGAATGCCATCTCGGAGTTTCTCTCGGCCAGGTCTTCAAGCGTGCTTCTTATGTTACATGGCATATTGGCGGATTTTTTGCATGAAGGTCGGGATGTGTCGGCGAGCGGTCGTAGATTTCGGCCATGCACTGTACATGAAGCGCATTCGGGAATTGTCTTGACAAATGCAATGCCTCTGTTTCCGCTGCCGGAAACAGTAAGTTATACATACGTAAAGTACTGATAATAAGGGAGTTACCCCCCCCCCCCGTTAATGTTTGTTAACATTTGCGCAAGGGAAGCGCAAGCTGTTTCTTCTTTCACGTTCGAGGGGAAAAGAAGCGGATATGAGCTGTTGGTAAAGATATATGTCATAATTTTGCTGATTTTTTCTGCAAAGATATGATATTTGAATCAGACAAACAAATATTTTTCAAAAAAAATGCAACTGCTTATGCCTTTCGGTCAAGTGAATGCCTGAAATGCAATAAGTCATGAGCCTTTCGAGCGGCTGCCCTTTCCTCCGTAAAAAACTTTTTTCATACCTCGCACTTGTTAATCTCAATATTTTCATGTACTTTTGCAGTCTTCTTATTGACTAACAATACAAAATATATGGATACAAAAATCAAGGATATCACTGATAAAATCTACGCGGAAGGAGTAGAGAAGGGTAATGGGGAAGCAAGCCTGATTATTGCCGACGCCAATGCAAAGAAAGAGGCTATAGTCGCTGACGCCGAGACTCGCGCGAAGCAAATTGTCGCCGAGGCTGCAAAACAGGCTGACGAACTGAAAAAACATACCGAGTCGGAGCTGCAACTGTTTGCTTCGCAGGCTGTTGAGGCGCTGAAAAGCGAGGTCGCCAATCTCGTGGCCGACCGTATCGTTACCGACAACGTCAAAGCCGCTACTGCCGACCCTGCGTTTATGCAGAAGACTATACTCGCAATCGCCGGAGCTTATGCCAGAGATGAGAAAATCATCATCCAAACAGCTGACGCCAAGGCGCTTACTACCTATTTCGAAGCTAATGCCAAGCATCTGCTCGACGGTGGACTGAAGATTGAGCAGGTCAACGGCAAGCCCGCTTCATTCACGATTGCGCCCGCTAACGGCGCATACAAACTGAGTTTCGGCGAAGACGAGTTCATCGCTTTCTTCAAAGATTTCCTGCGTCCTCAACTGATTGAAATGCTTTTTGCAAAATGAGCAAGTACTATTGTTTGATAGCGGGATTGCCGACCATCACTCTTGATGATACGAAATCGACATTTGCGGTTGCGGAGTTCGTGCGCGAGATAGAGCCTGAACTGAGCGCTGCCGACAAGGTTTTGTTGCGCTGGTATCTGCTAAAGTACGATAATCTCAATCTGCTGGCCTCGCTCCGTAATCAGGCCCCGTTCGACGATAAGGGCATCTACACGGAAGCCGACTTGAAAAATATTTGCGAAGTGATGGAAAGCGAAGACCGACCGCCGCAGGGCATTGATGTACCCAAGTATTTCATCACTTTTATACGCAGTTATTTTGCACGCTTTGAGACGACCGAAACGTATGACAGGCAATCGCTCGACGACCGTCTCTCGGCGCTCTATTACAACGAAGCCACAGGTTGCGATAACAAGTTTCTCGCCGAGTGGTTTGCGCTCAACCTCAATATCGGCAACATAATGACGGCGGCCAACTGTCGCAAGTATGGCCTCGACCCTGCGCAATACATCATCGGCGACAACGAACCGGCATCGCAACTGCGCAAACCGGGTGCGCGTGAAATACTGCCGACATCCGATTCACAGGGCTATCTCGGCGAACTCCTGACGATTGCCGAAGAGAAAGACCTGATGATGCGCGAGAAACGCCTCGACGCACTGCGCTGGAACTGGCTCGAAGATTATACTTACTACAAAACGTTTGATATCGAGGCGCTTATAACATATTTTTTGCGCCTGGAGATGATTGAACGATGGATAACGCTGGACAAGACTGGCGGCGAACAGACTTTCCGCAACCTCGTAGGTGGAATGAAGCAGGAAAGTCAGCGCATATTGAAAAATTTTAAGGATAACTACAAATAAATTATATGGCTACTAAAGGAACAGTTAAAGGAATAGTATCTAACCTTGTAACGGTGGAAGTCGATGGCGCAGTCTCGCAGAACGAGATTTGCTATATCAGCGTCGGCGGCGTCCGTCTGATGGCGGAGGTTATAAAGGTGATAGGCAAAAACGCTTACGTTCAGGTTTTTGAGAGTACGCGCGGTATGAAAGTGGGCGATGAAGCGGCTTTTGAGGGGCATCTGCTCGAAGTATTGCTCGGCCCGGGCATGCTTTCGCGCAACTACGACGGTCTGCAAAACGACCTCGACAAGATGGACGGCGTTTTTCTGCGTCGCGGTAATTATACCTCCCCGCTTGATTCGGAGAGGCTTTGGGACTATCACCCGCTGGCGTCGGTCGGCGACAGGGTCGTGGCCGGCTCGTGGCTCGGAGAAGTGGAAGAAAACTCGCAGCCGCACCGCATAATGACGCCTTTCACCTTTGAGGGAACATACACCGTGAAATCGCTTGCTCCGGCAGGACAATATACTGTAAACAAGGTCGTTGCCGTCCTTACCGACGAGGCCGGAGCAGACCGCGAAGTAACAATGGTGCAGAAATGGCCGGTGAAGAAACCCATCGGCTGTTATAAGGTCAAGCCTCGCCCATACAAGTTGCTCGAAACCGGCGTCCGCATCATCGACACGGTAAATCCTATCGTTGAAGGCGGCACAGGCTTTATCCCCGGGCCTTTCGGAACAGGCAAAACCGTGCTTCAACACGCTATCTCGAAGCAGGCCGAAGCCGATATAGTCATAATGGCGGCCTGCGGCGAAAGGGCCAACGAAGTAGTTGAGATTTTTGTGGAGTTTCCCGAACTCGAAGACCCGCACACCGGGCGCAAACTGATGGAGCGCACCGTTATCATTGCCAACACCTCGAACATGCCTGTAGCAGCCCGCGAAGCCTCGGTTTATACCGCTATGACTATCGCGGAATATTACCGCAACATGGGTCTGAAAGTGCTGTTGATGGCCGATTCGACTTCGCGCTGGGCGCAGGCTCTTCGCGAAATGTCAAACCGTCTCGAAGAGTTGCCCGGCCAGGACGCTTTCCCTATGGATCTCTCGGCTATCGTCGCCAATTTCTACTCGCGTGCAGGGATGGTCGAACTCAAAAACGGCAAAACAGGCTCTGTTACTTTCATCGGAACGGTTTCGCCCGCAGGCGGCAACCTCAAAGAGCCTGTAACCGAGAACACCAAGAAAGTAGCACGCTGCTTCTACGCATTAGAGCAGGCACGCGCCGACCGCAAACGCTATCCGGCCGTCAATCCCATAGATTCATATTCAAAATATCTCGAATATCCCGAATTTACGGAATATATTGCAGAGCATATTTCGGCGAACTGGATAGGAATGGTCAACGAAGTGAAGACACGCATGTTGCGCGGCAAGGAGATTTCGGAGCAGATAAATATCCTGGGCGACGATGGAGTGCCGGTCGATTATCACGTAACCTTCTGGAAGTCCGAACTGATTGATTTTGTGATACTTCAGCAGGATGCTTTTGATGCTATCGACTCCGTTTGTCCTCTGGCCCGGCAAGGTTTTATGCTCGAACGGATCATCACTATTTGCAGAACGGATTTCGGATTTGAGAATTTTATCGAAGTGTCGGATTATTTCAAGAAATTGATAAACCTGTTCAAACAGATGAACTATTCGGAGTTTAAGAGTGATAAGTTTAACGACTACGACCGTCAAGTCGAAGCCTTAGTAGCAGAAAGAAAATAAAATCGTACAGATATGGCAACAAAAGCATTTCAAAAAATATTCACAAAGATTACGAAAATCACTAAGGCTACATGCTCGCTTCGCGCTTCCGGCGTGGGTTATGACGAGCTGGCGTCGATTGACGGCAGACTGGCGCAGGTGGTCAAGATTGATGGCGACGAGGTTACGCTGCAAGTGTTTTCGGGCACTGAGGGCATCCGTACCAATGCCGAAGTAGTGTTTATGGGCAAAGCGCCTTCGCTGAAAGTTGGCGACAGACTGGCCGGACGCTTCTTCAACGCTTACGGCGAGCCTGTGGACGGCGGCCCCGCACCCGAAGGACGAGAGGTTGAGATTGGCGGCCCCTCGGTTAATCCGGTGCGTCGCAAACAGCCTTCCGAGCTGATTGCTACAGGTATAGCGGGCATCGACCTCAATAACACCCTGGTTACAGGGCAGAAGATACCGTTCTTCGCCGACCCCGACCAGCCTTTCAATCAGGTCATGGCGCTTGTGGCTCTGCGTGCCGAGTCGGATAAAATCATTCTCGGCGGCATGGGTATGACTAACGATGATTATCTGTTCTTCAAAAACACCTTTAGCAATGCGGGCGCTCTAAACCGTATCGTCAGCTTTATAAATACGACCGAAGACCCTTCGGTTGAGCGTATTCTTGTGCCTGACATGGCGCTGACGGCAGCCGAATATTTCGCAGTCGAGAAGCATGAAAAAGTGCTTGTCCTCCTGACTGACATGACTAACTATGCCGACGCTTTAGCTATCGTTTCAAACCGTATGGACCAGATTCCGTCGAAGGATTCCATGCCCGGCTCGCTCTATTCCGACCTTGCCAAGATATATGAAAAGGCGGTGCAGTTTCCCGACGGCGGCTCTATCACCATTATCGCCGTTACTACGCTTTCGGGTGGCGACATCACCCACGCCGTGCCCGATAACACAGGTTATATAACCGAAGGTCAGCTTTACCTGCGCCGCGACAGCGATGTAGGCAAAGTTATCGTTGACCCATTCCGCTCGCTCTCGCGACTGAAACAGTTGGTTGTGGGTAAAAAAACGCGCGAAGACCATCCGCAAGTGATGAACGCCGCAGTGCGTCTCTATGCCGACGCCGCCGACGCCAAAACAAAGATGGAGAACGGCTTTGACCTTACCGATTACGACTCCCGCACGCTGGCTTTCGCACGCGATTACTCGGAGAAACTGCTGGCTATCGACGTCAATCTCAATACTACCGAGATGCTTGATGTAGCCTGGGATTTGTTCTCGAAACACTTTACCCCCGCAGAGGTCAATATCAAGCAGGAACTTGTAGATAAATACATGAAAACGAACTGATGGCCATTACGTTTCAATATAACAAGACTTCGCTTCAGGGACTGGAAAAACAGTTGAAGATACGCGAGCGTGCCTTGCCTACAATCAAGAGCAAGGAGAGTGCGTTGCGCCTCGAAGTGAAGCGTACAAAAGACGAGATGACCGCCCTCGAAGACAAGCTGGAAGCCGATATCCGCAGTTATGAGAACATGGCGGCGCTATGGTCGGAGTTCGATCCGGCGCTGATTGCGGTCGAAAACGTTTCGCTCTCGACCCGCAAAATCGCAGGCGTCGTCGTGCCTGTGCTTGACGATATAAAGTTCGACGTCCGTCCTTTCAGTCTTTTCAATAATCCGTCGTGGTTTTACGACGGTATAAATGTACTGCAAACACTGGCTTCGACAGGCATTGAGGCTGAGTTTACCGGCCTGAAACTCAATATGTTGGAACGTGCGCGTCGCAAAACGACACAGAAACTGAATCTGTTCGAGAAAGTGCAGATACCCGGCTATAAAGATGCTGTACTCAAGATAAAACGCTTTATGGAAGATGAGGAAAGTCTCTCGAAATCATCTCAAAAAATCATGCGTGCAAATCAGGAAAAACGTAAAAAAGAAGAGGAGGTTGAGCTATGATAGAAAAAATGTACAAGTATGCTTTTTTAGTGTATCACAAGGAATATAAGACCTTCCTCGAAGGCTTGCGTGAATTTGGCGCTGTGCATATCACACAGTTTAATCCAACCAGCGAACATCCTGTTATTCAGGAGCTTAAAGAGCAATACCGGCGTGTCAAAAATCAACTTGATTTTTTCGACGAGCTACTGAAGTCTAAAGAATCAACTGGAGTTAAAGAATCAATTGAGCCTATTCAATCTGCCGCATCAATTGGAGCTATTCCGTCAATTGAATCTATTGAGCCTATTGAATCAAATCATGCGTCTATTCGCTCTCAACGCGAGGCCTTACTTTCGCGAGTTGAGGCTCTACGCGAGGATGTGAGCAAATTCCGTTCCTCAATATCCCTGCTCGAAAAAGAGCGCGAGGCCTTTACTGCATGGGGTGATTTCTCTTACGAAACGATTGGAAAGATGCGCAAATCGGGCTATGTAGTGTCGTTTTTCACCTGCCCCGAATCTCGCTACGACGAAGCATGGGAAAA
>JAITPL010000142.1 GCA_031289445.1 Tannerella sp. | reverse complement strand
CATACGTCGCGAACGGCGGCAAAGGCCTTGAATGGCGCACCGTCAAGGCGTACAAGGGCTTTCTGGATGACAGGTTTCATCTCTCCATTACGACGTTCCATATTCATCATCATCGTGATAGGTATGCCGCCGGAAATCCACTGGTCGGCGGGAGCGGTAGTATTGCGCACAGACGCCATATAACCGGTCTTGCCTGCAAGGATAAGACATGCAGCGGTGTAGCCCAGCGAGTAGCAATAATCGGCGTCGTAGTTGGAGGGCGCGGCGCAACGGCCTTCGTAACCGAAGAAATGCATCTGCGTACTGAATTTGCCATTATAACGGCCTTCGGCTTTCCATTCGGCGAGGCGGTTGCCTACCATCTCGGCAAGCAGTTTCTCGGTCTCGATAAGCGATACCTGCACGTTGCCATGCGGGTCGCGGTCAAGCGTCAACTGTCGGGCTACTACTTCGGGCAGACTGGCGTAAAGCTCGGAGTTGTCCTTGGTTAGCTTATTAATGATATAAGCCCGCTGCTCGCTTTTCTTTATCATCTTGTACTCCGTTTCGTTCTTGACGAGGAACTCGTTAAGTTCGGCAATAAGCCGGTTCATTGCGGGGATAAACTCTATCAGCCCTTCGGGGATAAGAACAGTACCGAAGTTATTGTCGTCGGCGGCACGTTTGGCTACTATTTCCGCGATATAAGTTACTATGTTGTCGAGAGTGCGGTTTTTGCTCTGTACCTCTTCGGAAATGATACAGATGTTGGGGTGCGTCTGCAAGGCGCATTCGAGGGCGATATGCGAGGCCGAGCGTCCCATAAGTTTGATGAAATGCCAGTATTTGCGGGCAGAGTTGCAGTCGCGCTGGATATTGCCTATCACCTCGGAATAGACTTTGCAGGCGGTATCGAAGCCGAAAGAGGCCTCTATCTGCTCGTTCTTGAGGTCGCCGTCGATGGTTTTGGGACAGCCGATGACTTGTACTCCGGCGTTATTGGCCTTGTAATACTCGGCCAAGACGCAGGCGTTAGTGTTGGAATCATCTCCTCCGATGATAACTAAAGCCTTTATTTCAAGTTTTTTAAGTATTTCGAGACCTTTATCGAACTGAGAAGTCTCTTCGAGTTTGGTACGTCCCGAGCCAATCATATCAAAGCCGCCGGTATTGCGGTATTCGTTAATAATATCGGCGGTAAGCTCGATATAATTATGATTGATAAGTCCCGCCGGACCGAGTATGAATCCGTAAAGGCGGGAGTCTTTGTCGGCGGCCTTGAGGGCGTCGAAGATGCCGGCTATGACGTTATGACCGCCCGGCGCCTGTCCGCCGGAGAGTATGACGCCTACATTGATGGGCGTAAATTCTTTTTTCCCGGCGCTTGGCTCGAAGGTAACGACAGGCATCCCGTAGGTATTGGGGAAGAGTGCCTTGATCTGCTCCTGATTGGCAACCGACTGTGTATATTTGCCTTCAACGGCCTTGACATCGCCTTTAAGTGCGGCGGGAACTTTGGGCTGATACGCATCCCTTGCAATTTGTAATTCGCTCTTATTCATATATTTAAATATATTAATGATTAGTAAATCCTGCTTAATAGAGCGCAAAATTACATGAAAATATTGAGATTAGCAAGCGCGAGGGATGAAAAAAAGTTTTTTTACAGAGGAAAGATAGTTGTTTTTTCAAATATATTGCTTATCTTTGCAGCAATAATCTGAAAATTAAAGTTATGACAACGAAGATAAGAAAATTCCCTATCGGGGTACAGGATTACAAAGTTCTGCGTGAAGAAGGCTTTTTTTATGTGGACAAAACTCCGCTGATTTACAAGCTGGTAGCAGAGGGGAGGCAGTATTTCCTCAGCCGCCCGCGTCGCTTTGGCAAGAGCCTGCTGCTCTCGACCATCGCCTACTATTTTGAAGGACGTAAAGAGCTTTTTGATGGCTTGGCCATCGAAAAGCTGGAAACGGAATGGGCACAACACCCTGTGTTCTACATAGACATGAATAAGGAGTCATATACGGATTTTCAGTCGCTTTTATCGGGCTTGGATACAAATCTACGCTCTCTTGAAAAGACTTGGGGACGCGATGCAGACGAAAAAACTCCTACCGCTCGCTTTGAAGGACTAATCCGCAGGGCTTACGAACAAACCGGCAAGGGCGTTGTCGTGCTTTTCGACGAGTACGACAAGCCTCTGATTGAAACCATGGACAAACCTGAGATCAACGAACGTATCCGTCAGGAACTCAAAGGATTCTACGGGTTGATGAAATCTATGGATAAATATCTGCGTTTTGTTACGTATTCGGGTGTTACGAAGTTCTCGAAAATCAGCATTTTCAGCGACCTCAATCAGCCCAATGACATCTCTCAATTGAGAGAGTATGCGGAGATATGCGGAATAACAGAGAAGGAAATGATTGATAATTTTGAACCCGACATTCGGGAATTGGCCGAGGAGACAAACAAATCATACGAGGAAACGCTTGTCGAACTGCGCCGCCGCTACGATGGCTATCACTTTGCTAAAAACAGCGCGGGAATGTACAACCCCTTCAGTCTGCTCAGTACTCTCAACAACAAAGATTTCGGAACATACTGGTATAAGACCGGCACGCCTACTTTTCTTGTCAAACTCATCGCTTCGGGCGAGATGGATATCAGCAATTTCGAAGACAATGTTTCGATTGAAGCCAACAGAATCGACGAGTTCAAGGTGGGCGAGTACTCCCCGGTGCCAATCCTTTATCAGAGTGGCTATCTGACGATAAAAAACTATATTTCCGAAGATAATGCTTATGTTTTGGGATTTCCCAACGAAGAGGTAAAGTACAGTTTCCTTGACGATTTGATGCCAACGTTTTTGCCGCTCAAAAATCAAAATCCCATAGATTTCTCCGCTTACAAGTTTGCTCTCGCAATCCGCGCCGGAGATATTGACGCCTTTATGGGATTGCTTCGGGCGCGTTTTGCCGCTATC
>JAITPL010000110.1 GCA_031289445.1 Tannerella sp. | reverse complement strand
ATAGAGGGCAACGGCCGACTGATCGAGCGTCAGGTTGATTTTGACGGGGCGGTGAGTACGCTCAAACTTGGAAAACATCTGGTTGCAAAAGTGCAGATAGAACAAACGGATTCCGGCAAGACGACGCTCTTCTACAGCGGCGACGAGAACTTTGTAAAGAGCATCCGCGAAGACCTCAAAGACAACCGGCTCGAACTGACCGGCAAGCGCCTCGTTAGCGGAGTTCATAACCTGAACATCCGCATCCAAACGCCCAAACTGTCTCGAATCGAGCAATATTCGGTCGGCACAATCTCACTCGAAGGAGCGTTTACGGCCGACACCATGGAGGTCGAAATGAATAGCGTTGGCAATATTGATATTAAAAGCCTGACTGCAACGCTGCTGACCGTCAACTCGGACGGCGTCGGCTCGGTAGAGGTGGCCGGACATGCACGGAAAGCGACTTTGAAGGTCAAAGGCGTGGGGGGTATCGACGCCTTGGAGTTGGTTGCAGATACTGTGATTGCCCGTGTAGAAGGTCTCGCCTCGATACGCTGCAATCCGGTAACATACCTCAATGCGAGTTTGAGGGGAATAGGCAGCATAACCTACAAGGACAATCCTGCCAGCAAGACAACAACGACGGTCGGTCTCGGACATGTAGGCAAGGATTAAGCCGACATTCACAAAAAATGGCATGACATGTAACAAATTACACTTTTATACGTCAATATATATATAAGGACATTATAATTTGAGACAAACAGATGATAATTCAACTGAAAGATATTAATAAAACGTATTACAGCGGCTCTCCCCTGCATGTATTGAAGGGCATTGACCTTGATATCGAAGAAGGCGAAATGATTTCCATCATGGGCTCTTCGGGATCGGGCAAGAGTACCCTCTTGAACATACTCGGCATCCTGGACACTTACGACACCGGAGCATACCGTTTCGGCGACCGGCTTATATGGGAACTGAGCGAATCGCAGGCTGCCGAACTGCGCAACCGCATGATAGGCTTTATTTTTCAGTCGTTCAATCTGATAAACTTCAAGAACGCACTGGAAAACGTAGCTCTTCCACTCTATTATCAAGGTTTTTCGCGAAAGAAGCGCAATATCATGGCTATGGAATATTTAGACCGCGTAGGGCTGAAAGAGTGGGCCGAACATAATCCGAACGAACTGTCGGGCGGACAAAAACAGCGTGTAGCCATCGCCCGCGCCCTGATTGCGCATCCCAAGGTAGTGCTGGCCGACGAACCGACCGGCGCTTTAGACAGCGTTACGACCGTAGAGGTGATGGAACTGCTCCGCGAAGTAAACCGCGAAGGCATGACCATGATTATCGTAACGCACGAAAAGTCGGTGGCCGAGATTACCGACCGCATCATTCACCTCAAGGACGGTGTTATTGAACGGATTGAAAAACTTAACCGCGCTCATGATGGACTTTGACAACTTCCGCGAGATCTGGAGTACGATGAAGAAGAACAAGCTGCGTACTTTCCTGACCGGCTTTGCAGTAGCCTGGGGCATCTTTATGCTGATAGTACTGCTGGCTGCCGGCAACGGTCTGCGCAACGGCATCGCCTTCAACTTCAATTTCCTGTCCGTCAATATGGTGGAGGTATGGGCGCGCTACACAGCCAAGCCTTACAACGGATTGCCGACAAACCGGCGGATACAGTTTACCGAGAAAGACGTGGACGCCATCAAACGCGCTCATCCCGAAGTCGATCTGATATCGCCCGTAAACTATCGCAACGACACTATTTCGTTCGGCAAGGAATTTCTGACCGGTCGCATTCGCAGTGTCTATCCCGATTTTGCCAAAATCATATATGTAACCATACTTCCCGGAAACGGACGGTTTATCAACGGACCCGACCTGAAGGAGAGGCGAAAGGTTATTGTCCTCAGCCCGCGCATGTCCGAAATCCTTTTCCGCGATTCCATAGCGCCGCTGGGACAGTTTGTGAAGATTGGAAAACTGATGTTTCAGGTCGTCGGCGTCTATAAGGATGACAACAAGACGGATACTCCGCCGGCATACATACCGTTTACTACCGGACAGATGCTTTTTGAAGGCGGCTACCGTGTCAACGAGATTGATTTTACTCTTAGTGGAGTGGAGACCGAAGCGGCTTCGGAGGAGTTTGAACAGCGTTTCAGGGAGAAAATGGGTCAGCGACACCGCTTCGACCCTTCCGACAAGAATGCCCTGGGTATGTGGAATGCGGGGACCGAGTTTCGCATGTGGCAGGGAATGAACAACGGTATAGCTCTCTTTATATGGATTGTAGGCATAGGCACGCTGATGGCGGGAGTTGTGGGCGTAAGCAATATCATGCTGGTAACGGTCCGCGAGCGGAGAAGAGAGTTCGGCATCCGCAAGGCTATAGGCGCTAAACCGTCATCCATACTGCAATTGATTATCATAGAGTCGATAATTGTTACCGCCGTATTCGGATATGTGGGCATGGTGTCGGGGATAGGTCTGACGGAGTTGATAAATTTCGTTATGGAGATGAACGACAGCGGAAACAGCGCCGCCGGTCCGGGAGAAAATACGACGGTATTCCGCAATCCAACTATCAACCTGAGTATTGCAATGTCGGCTACATTCGTGCTGATTCTGGCAGGTGTGCTGGCAGGTTACTTTCCGGCACGCAAAGCAATGAAAATATCGGCTATAGAAGCAATGAGAGAGGAATAAAGGTAGAAAGTAGAAGGTAGAAAATAGAAGGCAGAAAATAGAAAATAGAAAATAGAAATTATAGGTAGGGGTAATCTCTTGCGGTTGCCCGAATTTAGATATTAGAGATTTAGAAAATGGGATTTTTTGATATAGACAGATGGACTGAGATTTGGGCGACTATCACCCGAAACAAGACACGGAGCCTCCTGACATGCCTCGGAGTGTTCTGGGGGATTCTGATGCTTGTACTCCTGCTCGGCTCGGGTACAGGTATGAAAAACGGAATCTGGGGGATGCTGGACGGCTTCGCTACCAATTCGATCATTATCATGACCGACCGCACCGGCGAGCCTTACAAGGGATTTAACAAAGGTCGCTCATGGAATATGCGCAACCGCGACCTGCAAAGCATTGAAGACAACGTGCAGGGTACAGATGCCGTATCGGCAATGATTTTCGGCGACAGGACTGAAAAAAACATCGTTTACGGACAACTCTCCGGAACGTACAGCATCAAAGGCGTCTTCCCTGCGAACTTCCGTATAGAAACGCCTATCCTCCGTTACGGTCGCCTGATAAACGAAATAGATACCGGCGAGAAACGCAAAGTCTGCGTCATAGGGCGGGATGTGAACAAGACGCTCTTCGGCGACGAAGACCCCTGCGGGAAATATATCCGTGTAAACGGCATTTATTATCAGATAGTCGGCTCGGTCGATGCCAAGTCGAACAGCGTCAATATCAACGGACGAACGGCCGAATCCGTTTTCCTGCCCTTCACCACCATGCAACAGACGCTTAACCAGGGAGATATACTGCACTTGCTTTTGATCAGCGGCCAACGCGGCTATCCCATTCAGCATATTATCGACGATGTGACGGATATACTGAAGACGCAGAACGAAATCGCACCCAATGACCCGCAGGCCATCAGGGTGATGAATCTTGCCGCCCAGTTTGCTACCTTCGAGATGCTCTTTATAGGTATCGACTTCCTGATCTGGCTGGTGGGTATGGGGAGCTTGCTTGCCGGAATAATCGGTATCAGCAACATCATGATGGTAACGGTCAGGGAGCGCACAAGAGAGATTGGCGTGCGTCGCGCGCTGGGCGCCAAACCGTTTAACATCATATCGCAGGTGATGAGCGAAAGCCTTGTGCTGACAGCGCTTGCAGGACTGACAGGACTGACTTTGGGAGTATTTATCCTGGATCTCGTAAACAGGATGCTGGCAGCCCAACCGCCGTCCGACAATACGATTTTCTTAAACCCGCAGGTCAGCATACAGACAGCTCTGGCAGCAACCGCCGTACTCTTGATAAGCGGTTTAGTCGCCGGACTGATACCGGCCTGGCGTGCAATGAAAATCAAGGCAATAGACGCAATAAGGGAAGAGTAAACAATTGATAATTGATAATTGATAATTGATAATTAACAATAGCAAATAACAATTCACAATTCACAATTCACAATTCACAATTCATAATTCACAATTCACCATGTTATGCCTCGCATTTGTGTTGACAATCGACTTCCGGGTTTTCAAGCTCGATAGTTACATGGTCGATATTGAAGGTCTTGACTTGTTCGATGATGTTCTGCTTCAACTTCTCCGGATTGGAGGTATTGCTCACCACATGCAAGGTCATGATATGCGATTCGCCGTCCATAGTCCACAGATGCAGGTCGTGAACGGAAACAACCTCGTCAACCTCTCTCAACTCCTCCTCCAAATGCTCCATATCGACGTCTTCGGGCGTGGCCTGCAGCATTATCTTGAACGAAGCGCGAAGGTTGCGATAAACGTTAGTCAACACCCACAGACTGATGCCTATCGAAAGCAGCGGGTCAAGTACCGGCAAATGAATGAACATCATCACTATACTCGCTATCAACACCGCCACCCATCCCAACACGTCTTCCATAATATGCAGAAAGACCGCACGCTCGTTGAGTGAACTGCCTTTTTTAAGCCTCAAGGCGGCTGCTCCGTTGATGATGATGCCCGCGACAGCTATCCACAACATGCCGCCGGCGTTTACCTCCTGTACTGTTACTACGCGCTTGGCAGCCTCATAGATAACGAAAACCGACCTTACAAACAGCACTCCCGACAGGAAAACCGAGCCGAGCAGGGAGTATCGCCTGTATCCGTAGGTGTATTGCAGGTTGCGTTTCCTGGTCGCTTTCTTCTGGAATGCGTAGGCCACGGCCAGCGAAAGGCAGTCACCGAAGTCGTGAAGCGCGTCCGAAAGGATTGCTATACTGTTGGTGAATAGCCCGCCCGCAACCTCAATAAAGACGAAGAACAGATTCAAAAAGAATGCTACCGAGATATTTTTGGTAGCGTTGCCGTCATGGGAGTGACTGTGATTGTGATTGTGATGATGACTGTGATTGTGATGATCCTGCGACATAAAATTAGAAGTTAGAAGTGTTTGATTTGAGAAACAAAGTTTAGTCGAACGAGAGATAGTAGAAATTAGAAGTGTTTGATTTGAGATGCGAAGTTGAAATTAGCCTTAGTCGAACGAGAGATAGTGTTGGAGTTTGAGGCGGTCTATCTCGGTGAATTCGTCAAGAAGACTGAAATTCTCCCAACCGGCGAGC
>JAITPL010000099.1 GCA_031289445.1 Tannerella sp. | reverse complement strand
ATTCCCTCTTATGACGCCTACAAGCACAAACTGAGAGTTCGAGACGCTAATCGTTATTGGGATAAGAAATTTGAGCTGTGGCCTATTCCGCAACTAGCCAAAGACAGAAGTCCCAAACTTGGACAAAACGAAGGATATTAAAACATGAACAGAAGAAATTTTATCGGATACAGTATAGCCGGCGGAGTATTATCTGCTCTGCCGACTACACTGATCTCCTGTAGAAACGCCAGTCAAATAAAAGGCGCTAAAGAGTTATCGGCAGATATAGTCATCATTGGTGGTGGAATGGGCGGATGCGCTACCGCTCTCGGCGCTCTACGTAATGGCCTCAAAGTCATCATGACGGAAGAAACTGACTGGATAGGCGGACAAATAACGCAACAAGGCGTGCCTCCCGACGAAAATCCATGGATAGAAACACACGGATCAACGCAGTCGTATCGCGACTTCCGAACCGCCATCCGCGATTATTACAAGCGTGTCTATCCGATGACCGACGAAGCCCGCGCAAGGATACAATTGAATCCGGGCGACGGCTCAGTCTCGCGCATCTGCCACGAACCACGTGTGACACTGGCCGTCCTGACGGATATGTTTAATCCGTTTATAAGCTCCGGTCGGCTGACCTTACTGTTGGAATACAAGGCCGTAGCTGCCGATGTAGTAGGCAATAAAGTCAGTGCAATCAAAGTAAGCGGACGACTTAATGACATTATTCTGAACGCTCCTTATTTCGTGGATGCTACCGAGATGGGCGACTTGCTGCCCCTGACCGGTACAGAGTTTGTTACCGGCACAGAGTCAAAAAAGGATACCGGCGAACTGCACGCATCCGATACTAGCGACCCGCAAAACCAGCAGGCCTTCACGATGTGCTTCGCTATGGATTATGAGAAAGGCGCTGACCATACTATCGACAAACCCTCAGAGTATGATTTCTGGCGCTCGCATGTCCCCGATTTTAAGCCGGCCTGGTCGGGGCGTCTGCTTGACCTGACATACTGCAATCCTTCTACTTTAGAACCAAAAAAACTTGGCTTCCATCCCGAAGGCATTGACACCGGCGACGCCCTAAATCTGTGGAATTATCGACGTATAATCAACAAAAATAATTTTCTTCCGGGTACTTTTGTCGGAGATATCAGTATGGTCAACTGGCCTCAGAATGACTATGCGCTCGGCACGCTCGATACTGATTTTCATACGCATGTAGCACGCGCCAAACAGCTTAGTCTCTCGCTTCTCTATTGGTTGCAAACCGAATGTCCTCGTCCCGATGACGGTCAAGGATGGCCCGGCCTGCGCCTGCGAGGCGACCTTATGGGAACCGAAGACGGACTGGCCAAGTATCCCTACGTGCGCGAAGCACGCCGCATCAAAGCATCCTTTACCATTCTCGAAGAACATGTAGGCAAAGAACAGCGTCTGGCAGTCAGCGGAGATGATCATGCTGCCCCATTCGCCGATAGCATCGGCATAGGTTACTACCGTATCGACCTGCACCCAAGTACTAAAGGCAACAATTATATCGACTTCGAATCACTCCGCTATCAAATACCCCTCGGAGCGCTTATACCTCAACGCATGGAAAACTTGCTCCCTGTCTGCAAAAATATCGGTACAACACACATCACAAACGGCTGTTTTCGTCTGCATCCTGTTGAATGGAATATAGGTGAATCGGTCGGCACATTAGTCGGCTTCGCCCTGCAACACAAAGTATCTCCCCGCACCATCCGCGAAACAAGCGCCCTTATGGAGGATTTCCAAAACGCAATCCGCTCGCAAGGCGTCGAAACGGAATGGAGGCCGGATAGTTGACAAATGCAATGAAAACAAATCTTAATTCATGCAAATTGTTAAAAATTAGTTCGCTTGAATTTTCGTATGTCAAAAAAAAACAGTAATTTTGCACGACTTTTTAAAGGTAAAAGGTAGAAATATTAATATAGATAGAAGTTTATGTCAAAAATTACTGTTATCGGTGCGGGCAATGTTGGAGCAACCTGCGCTGACGTTCTTGCCAAACGTAATGTGGCTTCAGAGATTGTGCTTATAGACATCAAGGAAGGGGTGTCGGAAGGCAAAGCAATGGATATCAATCAGACGGCAACGCTGACCGGTATCACTGTCCGCGTTTCGGGTGTTACCAACGACTATGCGGCTACGGCCGGTTCGGACGTCGTAGTCATCACTTCGGGACTGCCACGCAAACCGGGTATGACACGCGAAGAACTGATTGGCGTCAATGCCGGTATTGTCAAGTCGGTCGTCGAGAGCGCCCTCAAACACTCGCCCGACGCTGCTCTTATCATCGTCAGCAACCCTATGGACCCGATGTGCTATCTGACAGCCAAGATTTCGGGTCTGCCACGCAACAAGGTAATAGGTTTAGGCGGAGCTTTGGACAGCGCCCGCTTTAAGTATTACCTCAGTCAGGCTCTGGGCGTCAATCCCAACGACGTCGAGGCAACCGTCATCGGCGGACACGGCGACACAACGATGGTGCCGCTCACCTCGCTGGCAACCTGCAAAGGCGTTCCCGTAGCGCAACTATTATCAAAGGAGCAACTTGACGAAGTAACCGCCGCAACTAAAGTTGGAGGCGCTACACTCACCGGCCTGCTGGGCACTTCGGCATGGTATGCACCCGGCGCAGCAGCCGCCTACATGGCCGAATCAATCGTCAAAGACCTGAAACGCATAGTCTCGTGCGGCGTGCTCGTTGAAGGCGAATACGGCGAGAGCGACCTCGTCATCGGCGTTCCGGTAGTATTGGGAAAAGACGGCTTCGAGAAGATTATCGATTTCCCGATCAACGAGGACGAAAAGGCTGCCTTCAAGGCCTCGGCCGACGCTACACGCAAGGTCAATCAAATCCTTAAAGACAATGGAACTATCAAGTAAGTATTTTATTATCAACAATTAAAATTGTATATTTATGGCAAATTTAGATTTAAGCAAGTATGGAATTAATGGTGTTACGGAGATTGTTTACAATCCCGCGTTTGAGAAATTGTTTGAAGAAGAGACAAAACCCGAACTGGAAGGTTTTGAGACAGGTCAAGTAACCGAACTTGGCGCGGTAAATGTGATGACCGGCGTCTATACCGGTCGCTCGCCCAAAGACAAGTTCTTTGTGCTGGACGAAACCAGCAAGGACACCGTATGGTGGACCTCGGATGCTTACAAGAACGACAACAAGCCGGTGGACGCCAAGTGCTGGTCGGCTCTGAAAACACTTGCTACGGAGCAACTTTCGGGCAAGAAACTGTATGTCGTTGACGCATTCTGCGGAGCTAACGAGAACTCGCGCCTCAAACTGCGCTTCATCGTTGAAGTAGCATGGCAGGCTCACTTCGTTACCAACATGTTCATCCGCCCGACAGAAGCCGAACTGGCCTCGTTTGGCGAGCCTGACTTCGTTATTATCAACGCCTCGAAAGCCAAGGTCGAGAACTTCAAGGAACTCGGTCTGAACTCCGAAACAGCTGTCGTTTTCAACCTTACCGAAAAGATACAAATCATCCTCAACACATGGTACGGCGGCGAAATGAAGAAAGGCATGTTCTCATACATGAACTATCTGCTTCCCCTCAAGGGCATGGCTTCGATGCACTGCTCGGCCAACACGGACCTCGACGGCAAGAATACGGCTGTATTCTTCGGCCTTTCGGGCACAGGCAAAACTACTCTCTCGACCGACCCCAAGCGTCTGCTTATAGGCGACGACGAGCACGGCTGGGACGACGAAGGCGTGTTCAACTTTGAAGGCGGCTGCTATGCCAAGGTCATCAACCTCGACAAGGAAAGCGAACCGGATATCTTCCAGGCCATCAGGCGTAATGCACTCCTGGAGAACGTTACCGTTGACGCCGCAGGCAAGATTGATTTCGCCGACAAGTCGGTAACCGAGAACACCCGCGTTTCGTATCCTATCGACCATATCACGAATATCGTCAAACCGGTATCCAAAGCCGGTCCTGCCGAGAAGGTCATCTTCCTTTCGGCCGACGCTTTCGGCGTGCTGCCTCCGGTCTCGATACTGACGCCCGAACAGACACAGTACTACTTCCTCTCCGGCTTCACGGCCAAACTTGCAGGTACAGAGCGCGGCATAACCGAGCCTACACCTACTTTTTCGGCCTGCTTCGGCGCTGCTTTCCTCTCGCTGCATCCTACCAAATACGGTGAAGAGCTGGTAAAGAAAATGCAGAAATCGGGCGCCAAGGCTTACTTAGTCAACACGGGCTGGAACGGCACAGGCAAACGTATTTCCATTAAAGATACACGCGGCATCATCAACGCAATCCTCGACGGCTCAATCGACACAGCCCCGACGAAGAAGATTCCCTACTTCGATTTCGAGGTGCCGACAGCATTGCCGGGCGTTGATCCCAATATCCTCGACCCGCGTGATACTTACAGCGACGCCTCACAGTGGGACGTCAAAGCCCTCGACCTCTCGGGACGCTTTATCAAGAACTTCGAGAAGTTCACCGGCAACGATACCGGCAAAGCGCTCGTAGCAGCAGGACCCAAGCTGTAAGATGACGTGAGTTTTTTTGTATTATGATTTAAATTTTTAGTCATTCGAAGCGCGGCTCTTGATGGGTCGCGCTTTTTTTTGCAGGTGTTTTTTGTTGGCGGACAAGTGTTTTTTGTTGGCGGATTTGTTTGTTTGGCAATAAAACGCTATCTTTCCTCTGTAAAAAAACTTTTTTCATCCCTTGCGTTTGTAAATCTCAATATTTTCATGTACTTTTGCAGAAAAAAAGAAGATATGACAACAATTGATTAATAATTAAAACAAAGACTGATCGTTGAAAAAATTCGGCTATATCATAAGTTTGACGGTGTTTTTGACGGCCTGCGGCAGCAGCGCCAAATACGAACTGGAAGGACGGATTGCAGACCTTGACAATCCGACCCTCTACATCGTTTACGAATCACCCAACGGTAACAAC
>JAITPL010000065.1 GCA_031289445.1 Tannerella sp. | reverse complement strand
GTCTTGCGTTTCAGTGCCATATCTGTCAATTAGCCGGTTCGTTCAATAAATCCAGGAAATCCATCGTACGGGCTTCCATGTTGTTGATAACGCCATGCACCTGAGCTACGAGGTAGTTGTATCCGAAGAGGGTTACAATACCTACAACCAGACCTCCGACAGTCGTTACCAGCGCCTCGTAGATACCGCTTGAGAGCAGCGTTACATCAACGTTAGCGCCGGCATTAGCCATGTCGAAGAAGGCTCGCACCATACCTGTTACCGTGCCGAGGAAGCCGAGCATCGGCGCGCTTGCCGCTATTGTAGCGAGGATAGGAAAACCTTTCTCAAGTTTGGCTACCTCGATGTTACCTACGTTTTCAATAGCAACGAGTACGTCGTTCATCGGTCGTCCAAGTCGTGAGATACCTTTCTCAATCATACGTGCCGAGGGGTTGCGCGTCTTGCGGCAGAGGTTGATAGCCGAATCGATCTTGCCGTCGTGGATATAATCCTTGATGCGATTCATAAAGCCTTCATCTTTCTTGTTTGCCCGACGTATGATTTGAAAACGCTGGAGAAAAATAAAGATGGCAAATAAGGACAAAAGCAACAGCACGACCATTATCCAGCCGCCTTTCCAAGCGAGGTCGATAAGATTCATTTGAGCCTCTGTGGGAAGAGTTTCAATAATGTCTGTAGCTGCAATTGTATCCGTCAGTACCGGAGGCGCTCCCGCGGCAACTCCATTTGCCTGATTTCCAATTTGTTGTAATAATAAAAGTAAGTTCATATCTATTTAATTAATTAAAAAATAACATTCAACAGAAGACAGTCCTTGTACATTGATATTGTACGCTCGAGGCCATAGTAGAGAGCGTCGCTGATAAGAGCATGACCTATCGAAACTTCCTCAATCCATGGGATTTGCGAGGCAAAGTATTCGAGGTTGACGAGGCTCAGGTCATGGCCGGCATTCACTCCCAGCCCAAGTTCCTTGGCCTGTCGGGCGGCCGCTATGAAAGGCGCTATGGCCTGCTCGCGGAAGTTGATGTAATGCTCGGCGTAAGGGCCGGTGTACAGTTCTACGCGGTCGGCGCCTGTCTTGGCGGCCAGCTCGATGTTCTTGAGGTCGGTGCCTACGAATATCGAAGTGCGTATGTTCTTGGAAGTCAGCATTTCCACTACCTCGTTGAGCCGGTCGAAGTTAGCCTTCACGTCCCACCCCTGGTTAGAAGTTAGCGCATCGGGAGCATCGGGCACGAGAGTTACCTGTGTAGGCTTGACTTTCATCACCAAATCAATAAAGTCGCGGTCCGGAAAGCCCTCGATGTTCAGCTCTGTTCTGATGATCGGTTTGATATCAAAGACGTCGCTGAATCTTATATGCCTTTCGTCGGGTCGCGGGTGCACGGTGATGCCCTGCGCCCCGAACTCTTCACAGTCGTGCGCAACCTGCTTCACATCAGGGATGTTGCCACCCCGTGAGTTACGTATCGTCGCTATTTTGTTTATATTTACGCTTAAATTAATCATCGTTTTGGTCTAAAAAATATAACTTTGCAGTCGAAAGTAAAGCACAAATGTACAAATTATTTACTTAACAAACAGAATTATCTCAAAAAAATCTATCAAAAAAAATGAAAATCGTAGTTTTCGGAAGCGAATGTAAGGCAGACAAACTGCCTGTAATAAAGGGCTTGTTCGGCAAGTTAGCATCTCTCGGCGCGGAGGTTTTCGTGCAGCAATCCTACAGCGAATTTCTCGGAATCGCCTTGGGATACGTCCCCGACGCTGTTTCAACAGTCGCAGAATCCGCTGTGGATGAGAGTTTTGACATGGCGCTGAGCGTCGGTGGCGACGGTACGTTCCTGCGCACCGCCATGCACATCAACCGCCGCAATATTCCCATACTCGGCATCAATATCGGGCATCTCGGTTTCCTTGCCGACGTTTCGGGCAATCAGATTGACGAGACGCTCGAAGAACTTTTCCGCCACGAGTACCGCATCGAAGAACGGACGTTGCTGCACTTGCAGGGTTACGAGCACGGTTTTGGCGGCTATAACTTCGCTCTCAACGAGATAGCCGTCCTCAAGCGCGACACCTCGTCGATGCTCACCATTCATGTCTATATGGACGACGTCTATCTCAATACTTACGTTGCCGACGGACTGCTGATAGCTACTCCTACCGGCTCTACCGCCTACTCGATGAGCGTCAACGGCCCGATTCTTTTGCCGCACAATCGCAACTTTGTTATCAGTCCGGTCGCACCTCACTCTCTCAATGTTCGCCCGATAGTCATCCCGGATGAGGCTAAATTTTCGTTAAACGTCGAAAGTCGTACCGAATCCTTTCTTGTCGCTGTTGATGGGCGTTCTGAGGATGTTAAGGTGGGTAATAGCCTGATAATCAGCAAGGCCAATTTCAGCATAAAGCTAATTAAGCGATTTAATCAGACTTTCATGCAGGTTTTGAGAGAAAAATTAATGTGGGGCGCAGACCCCAGATGTTAAATAAACGTAATACGATGAATTTTTTCGGCAAAACATTATGTTGCATAACATAAAAACCCTTACCTTTGCACCGTGTTTTTCATGGTATTAGATTTAAGGTTAACAATGAAGATTGTGGTTGTCGTGAGACAACCTTTTCTTTTTTATAGACATTCCAATCGAATATTCCGAAAAATTTCCGTACATTTGCACAAAAAGAAGTTGCATTATGGTAAACAAAGAACTCATTAATCCTCGAAGTATAGTAATAGTCGGCGGCTCGAACAAGACGTCGAAGCCGGGTGGCAACTGCATACGTAACCTGCTGAACGGAAAGTTCCAAGGCGAGATGTATGCGGTCAACTCTAAAGAGACGGAGGTGCAAGGCCTGAAGTGCTACGGCGACGTCTCGGAAATACCGCAGACCGACCTTGCCATCATTTCCGTGCCTGCGCATGTCTGTCTGGACGTCGTTACCGTGCTGGCGCGCGACAAAGGCGTAAAAGCATTTATAATGTACACGGCCGGTTTCGGCGAGACCAGCGAGGCAGGAGGGGCGCTCGAACGCAAGATAGCCGACGTTATCAGCGAGGCCGGCGCAAGTCTTCTCGGCCCTAACTGCATCGGTATGCTCAACCGCTATCATCACAGCCTGTTCACGCTACCGATTCCTACCATCGACCCGCACGGAATAGACATCATTTCGAGTTCCGGCGGTACGGCCATCTTCATCATGGAATCGGCTATCCGAATGGGTCTGCGCTTCAATTCGGTATGGTCGGTAGGCAACGGAGCGCAAACCTCCGTCGAAGATATCCTTGAATATATGGATACGAACTTCAACCCCGAAACCGATTCGCGCATCAAACTGCTTTATATAGAGAGCATTAAAGACCCCGACAGGTTGCTCGAACACACAAGTTCGCTGATAAAGAAAGGTTGCCGGATAGCCGCCATCAAGTCGGGTACATCCGAATCGGGTATGAGGGCTGCATCCTCGCATACAGGCGCAATGGCCAATCCCGACCTTGCAGTAGAGGCTCTTTTTCGCAAGGCGGGAGTTGTGCGATGCTACTCGCGTGAAGAGTTGGCGACGCTCGGCGCTGTCTTTACGCTTAAACCGCTGAATGGCAAAAATATAGCCATAGTAACACATGCCGGCGGCCCGGCGGTTATACTGACGGACGCTCTCTCGAAAGGCGGCATGTTAATACCCAAAATCTCGGACGCCGCCATCGCCGAAGAACTCAAAAGCAAACTGCTTCCCGGCTCTTCGGTCAGCAATCCTATAGACATTCTCGGAACAGGTGAGCCTGTGCATCTGGCAACGGCTATCGACTATTGCGAGAAGAAATTCAAGAATATTGACGGCATAGCGGTGATTTTCGGCAGCCCCGGACTGACGCGCGTTTATGAGGCTTATGAGACGCTCGATAAAAAGATGCGCACTTGCTCGAAGCCGATTTTTCCCGTGTTGCCCTCGGTCAGCACGGCTTGTGAGGAGACGGATTTCTTCGTCAAGAAAGGACACGTGAATTTCAGCGACGAGGTAGGTCTGGCAAATGCGCTGACAAAAATATTGCAGACCCCAAGTCCCTTGTCGAACAATCTGGAACTCAAGGGCGTAGATATTCCGGTTATTCGCCGCATCATCGACAATATACCCGCTTCCGGATATATTGCGCCGAAATATGTGCAGATGCTGTTCAAGGCGGCAGGTATCCCTATGGCCGAAGAAATAGCATCGTCGTCATTCGTCGAAGCGAGCGCGTTTGCCGAGCGTATCGGCTATCCGGTTGTAGCCAAGGTTGTAGGGCCGGTGCATAAATCCGACGTGGGCGGTGTGGCTTTGAATATCCGGTCGAATAAACATCTCGAAATAGAGTTTAACCGTTTGATGGCAATACCTGACGCCGAGGCTGTTCTCGTGCAGCCGATGTTGCAGGGGATAGAGCTTTTTGCCGGCGCCAAGTACGAAGAGAAATTCGGACATGTAGTGCTTTGCGGTCTGGGCGGTATTTTTGTGGAGTTATTCAAGGATGTAGCATCGGGGCTGGCTCCTTTGGCAACCGAAGAAGCGCTTTCGATGATTCGTTCGCTGCGTAGCTATAAGGTTTTTCAGGGCGCTCGCGGACAGGCAGGCGTCGATGAGAACGAGTTCGCCCGAATCATTGTGCATCTCTCGGCCTTATTGCGTTTCGCTACCGAAATTAAGGAATTGGATATCAATCCATTGCTTGCAACAAGTAGAGGTATAATGGCCGTTGACGCCAGAATATTTGTAGAGGCGGTACATGCACCGTCTCCTTCCGCCTATTAGGGATTTTGAAATCAAAACCGATTCCGGCGTGAAATTTGATGATAATCCGGTTGTGATAATAACTAATACAGATAATCGCGCTCGAGAAGGCTGCCGACAATGAAAAAATAATCCTTATATTTGCACTCTGATAATTAGATTTTTTTATGGAATTTACAGAGATTATTATGAGGAAAAGAACGCTTATTATTACGCTTTTGTGGCTTGCTATTACGGTTAACGCACAGAAGAAACAGCTTGACCATGACGCTTATGACGCCTGGGAGAGCGTGGCGCAGGCGCTGGTCAGTAACGACGGACGCTATGCGGTTTATATTGTTGCACCTCAGGAAGGTGACAGCATGATGTACGTCAAAGATTTGAAAACAATGGCCGAGAAACGCATCGAGCGGGGTTTCGGCCCGCAGATAAGCGACGATTCGCGCTATCTGGTTTTCAAAATCAAACCTTCGCAGGCCGAAAAAAAAGACGCCCGCAAGAAGAAACGTAAAGCCGACGAACAACCCAAGGATTCGCTCGGATGGCTGCAACTCGGTACGCAGGACGTATTCAGGCAGCCGGAAGTGAAGGCCT
Source organism: Tannerella sp. (assembly GCA_031289445.1). Taxonomy (GTDB): domain Bacteria; phylum Bacteroidota; class Bacteroidia; order Bacteroidales; family Tannerellaceae; genus Tannerella. Next base: position 684 of record JAITPL010000065.1, on the reverse strand, counting down.
ACAAGATGCCCGAAAAAGCCTCCAATTACTTCGCTTACCAGACAGCCATGCCTAAGGATACAGCCAAAAACCGCAAGGACGAAAAGCATGATTATCTGATTGTGTATTTCCTGGAATCGGGCGCTCGCGATACTATTTCGTTTATCGACGACTATGCCGTCAGCAAGAACGGCAAGTACTTTGCATATACAACCAAGCCTTCGGAAAAAGACAGCGCTGCCGTGCCGGGGGTTTATCTCTACGATCTTTCAAAGCGCTTATCGACGCTGCTGCAGGAAGGCAAGGGCGACTACAAATTGCAAGCCTTTGACGAGGACGCCGTGCAGTTCGTTTTTTTCGCCACAACCGACACCACCAAGCGCGACCCTAAAGTGTATAACCTATATTATACGCGAACAGACCGGCCTGAAGCGAGGATAATAGCAGATACCCTGTCGGCGCAGATGCCCGAGAACTGGGCTGTGAACACTTCGCGCACCTCGTTCAGTCGAGACGGCAAGAAACTCTATTTCGGTATCTCGCCAATCATCGCGCCCAAAGACACTACTATCGACGCAAGCGAGCAGGCTCAGCTTGATATATGGCATTATCAGGACGATTATTTGCAGACTGTGCAACTCAAGCAGCTGAGACAGGAACTAAACCGCTCATATCTCTGCGTGTTTGACGTGAACGACCTGAGCC
>JAITPL010000020.1 GCA_031289445.1 Tannerella sp. | reverse complement strand
AAATTTCACCTCGTTCTTGTGAATCTCAATATTTTAATGTACCTTTGCAGCGCAAAAACTTAAGATTTATGCTAACAAAACTGATAGACAGCGAAAAGGTACATAGGATAAAGAACTTGATTGATAAAGGTGAAAAGTTTGTGATTGTGGCGCACGAGATGCCTGACGGTGACGCCATCGGCTCTTCACTCGGTCTGTATCACTATCTTATGTCGTTCGACAAAAAGTCGATAAAGGTCATCGTGCCTAACAACTTCCCCGAGTTTCTCAAGTGGATGCCGGGGGCGAGGGATATTGTCCTCAACGACCAGTACAGCGATTTCGCATCCCAACTGATCGCTGAGGCCGATGTGATGTTCTGCCTCGATTTGAATGCTATCAGGCGGGTTGGCAAGATGGCAGCAACGGTCATGGCTTCAGATGCGCAGAAGATATTGATTGACCATCATCTCGAACCTGAAAATTTCTGCGACGTAACACTCTCGTATCCACAGATGAGTTCGACTTCAGAACTGATTTTTCGCATCATCTGCGCTTTAGGCGATGTGGATATGATAGAAAAAGACGCCGCCGAGTGCTTCTATACAGGGATGATGACAGATACAGGCTCGTTCACGTACAACTCCAATAATGACGGTATCTATACGATTATCAGCGAGTTGATAAAAAAAGGGATAGACAAGGACGAGATTTACAGGAAAGTCAATCAGGTCTATTCGGAAAACCGGCTACGACTGATGGGCTACGTGCTGTATCAAAAGATGCACATATTTGCAAGCGAACACACGGCTATTTTCTCTCTCTCGCAGGAAGAACTGAACCGCTTCAGGTATAAGACCGGCGACACCGAAGGATTTGTAAATCTGCCACTTAGCATCAAGGGCATTTCGTTTGCCGCCTTTCTGCGCGAAGAGACCAACCTGATAAAAATCTCTCTGCGGTCGGTAGGCGAGTTTCCATGCAACAAGTTTGCCGCGACGTACTTCAATGGCGGCGGACACAAAAACGCTTCGGGCGGCGAGTTTTACGGCTCACTGCAAGAGGCGCAAAAGGTCTTTGAAAAAGGCCTTAAACAGTTGAATCCCAATAATTTTGACAAATAAACAATTAAGAACATGAAGAAAAGTTTTTATTTTATGACGCTTATAATGAGCGTATTACATCTGATTTTCGCCGTTTCATGCAACGATACCCCGACGTATGAGGAGTTAAAGTCGGCGGAACAGGTGATTATCAAGAGGATAATAGCCGAGAAAGGTATAGAAGTCTTGTCGGAGTACCCAAAGGATGGTGTGTTTGGGAAAAACCAGTTTGTGGAGCTATCCAGCGGCATCTACATGAATGTTATCGATTCGGGCAACGGAGTGCGCGCGCAATATAACGCCACAACCGTACTGACGCGCGTCTGCGGTTATGTTTATGACGCCGATACTCCGTATTATTTCAACTCGTTCGGCAACTCCGGCTACCCTTTTGAGTTCAAATACGGAATGGCCTACAGCGTCGTCAGCGAACATCAGGCATCGGGCGACAACTACTACCTTTGCTTCGGCATGGGTATTGAATCGGCGCTTCAATATGTGGGCGACAGCGCATGGGTCAAGCTGATTGTCCCCGGTTATTCGGAGATTAGCGACATACCTGCCGGAAGCTCCTATCAATCAGCTAACACCCAAAAATATTACCCTATATATTACGACAGTATAAGATATGTTTTCTGGTAATGTAAAACTATTATAATCAGGAAGTTATATGACATTAATCAAATCAATTTCAGGTATTCGGGGCACGATAGGAGGTGCATCGGACGAGGGACTAAACCCTCTGGCTATCGTCAAATTCGTCTCGGCATACGCAACTTTTATCCGCAAGAACGCCCCGTCCACATCAGCCAAGCGCATTGTTGTAGGACGCGATGCACGCATTTCGGGGCAGATGGTCAAACAGGTCGTCAACGGAACGCTCACAGGCATGGGGTTTGATGTGGTTGACATCGACCTCGCTACGACGCCTACAACCGAGCTGGCGGTTACGATGGAGAACGCTTCCGGCGGTATAATCATCACCGCAAGTCATAACCCTAAACAGTGGAACGCCCTCAAACTGCTCAATTACAGAGGCGAGTTTCTTAACGAAGAAGAAGGTCGCGAGGTGCTCGAACTTGCTGAAAAACAGCAGTTTGAATACGCTTCAATCAATAATATAGGCACGATAATAACGGATTCGCGCTATAGAGAGCGTCATATCGAGAGCATACTGCGGCTTGAACTCGTTGATACAGAGGCTATTCGCGCTGCCAATTTTCGTGTAGCCATTGATTGCGTCAACTCGGTAGGCGGAATAGTGTTGCCCGAGTTGCTGTATGCGCTGGGCGTCAAAGAGTTGTTTAAACTGCACTGCAACCCGCATGGCAACTTCTCGCATAATCCCGAACCTCTGCCCGAAAATCTCACCGAGATTTCGGCATTGATGACGCAGGCAAAGGCTGATGTAGGCTTCGTTGTTGACCCCGACGTTGACCGCCTTGCGATTGTCTGCGAGAACGGCAAGATGTTTGGCGAGGAATACACCCTTGTGGCGGTAAGCGATTATGTGCTGTCGCATACGCCGGGCAATACGGTCAGTAACCTAAGCTCGACACGCGCCTTGCGGGATGTAACCGTAAAGCATGGCGGCCAGTACAACGCTGCTGCCGTCGGCGAAGTCAATGTAGTAGCCAAGATGAAGGCTACCGACGCGGTTATAGGCGGAGAGGGCAATGGCGGCGTCATCTATCCGGCAAGCCATTACGGTCGCGACGCTCTGGTAGGGATTGCGCTGTTTCTCACTTATCTGGCTAAAAAGAAACTGAAAACAAGTGAGTTACGCGCATCATATCCACCATATTTCATATCTAAACAGAAGGTAGAGTTGACGCCCGATATCGACATAGACGCCGTCCTGCAAAAAGTTAAAGAGCAGTATTCGCAGTACGAAATAACTGATATTGACGGTGTTAAGATAGATTTTCCGGATAAATGGGTACACCTCCGCAAAAGCAACACCGAGCCGATAATCCGTATCTATTCCGAAGCGCATACCGCACAGGAAGCCGAAAATCTGGGGAATGAGATTAAATTACGAGTCAATCAATAATATGAAACCCTTACTTTCCGCTTTATTGCTTTGTTTTCTATGTGTAGGCGCTTATGCTGCCGACACTCTGAAGGTTATGTCATACAATGTACGTAACGCCAAAGGCATGGATGATATTACAGATTATCAGCGTATTGCAGATGTTATACTGAAAGAAAAGCCGGATGCAGTGGCGATTCAGGAGTTAGACAGTGTAACGAAGCGAAGTGGCGGCGTCGATGTGTTGCGCGAGATAGCCCGACTGACCTCGATGAACAGCGCCTATAATGCTTCGATTGACTTTGACGGCGGGAAGTACGGTATAGGTGTTATAGCCAGGGAAAAACCGCTTGGATACTATGCTGTAGCCCTTCCGGGACGCGAAGAAAAACGTTCTCTGCTAATAGTGGAGTTCGAGAAGTATCTGCTTGGATGCACGCATTTCTCGCTTACCGATGAAGACCGCCTGCTATCGGTCGAAATTATTCACGGCGAAGCAGTCAGAGCCTCCAAACCCTTTATCCTTGCGGGCGATTTGAACTCGCACCCCGAATCGGATGTGATAAAGCGCCTCAAAGAGAATTTCACGATGCTTAACAATACGCTGATACCGACCTTTCCGGCCGACAAAGCCCGACAGTGTATCGACTATATCGCTATTTCCAAGAATGTGCCGTTTACGCTGATTGAGAATAAGGTTCCGGACGAAAGAGTCGCTTCCGACCATCGCCCGGTGATTATCGTAATTGCATTAAACTAAATTATAAATTTCTTGATGCGCAAACTCAAGGTAACAGAACTTAAGCGTCTGACGGCCGACGAATATAGGACGAGTGCAAAAACGCCTCTGACAGTTGTCCTCGACCATGTGCGCAGTTTGAACAATGTAGGCTCGGTGTTTCGCACAGCCGACGCTTTCCGGCTCGAAGCTGTCTATCTATGCGGCATCACAGCTACTCCGCCTAATGTCGAGATTCACAAGACCGCGCTTGGCGCTGAAGAGACTGTCGAATGGCGCTACTTCGATGATACGCTCGAAGCAGTGCGCTCGCTGAAACAGCAGGGTTACATCGTTTGCGCCATAGAGCAGGCGGAAGGCTCTGTAAGCCTTGAAAATCTGTTACTTGAAACGGATAAGAAATATGCTCTGATAATAGGTCATGAGGTCAAGGGCGTACAACAGGCTGTCGTTGATGAATGTGATATTTGCATCGAGATACCGCAGTTCGGCTCGAAACACTCCCTCAATGTCGCCGTCGCCGCCGGTATCGCAATATGGGAAACGAGAAAACAATTGATAATTGATAATTGACAATTGATAATTCAGTTGAGAATACTTATTGTACAATGTACAATAAGTATCATTGCGAGCGGTATCCGTTATTACGAGTCGCGATAAAAAATTAAACAAGGGGATATGACGTTGAATATGATTGCGTCATTGGTAGGGCGAAGCAATCTTTTGTTAATTCTGAAAATCCTGTTAATTCTGCAACCATTTCTAATTTCTAACTTCTACTTTCTAATTTCTACCTTCTACCTTTATTTCATTTTCACCTTTGTTGTCGCCGGGAGGCGTTCGTTGCGGTGATTGACGCGCTCGACAAGGTTGCAGGCTAACTGTCGGAAGGCGGCTCCGGTGATAGTGTCGGGATTGCAGGCTACAGGAGCGCCCGCGTCACCACTCTCGCAAATGCTCTGTACCAGCGGTATCTGACCCAAGAGGGGAATGTTCATCTCTTCCGCCAATCGAGCGACGCCCTCACGACCGAAGATATAGTAACGGTTATCGGGCAGTTCGGCGGGAGTAAACCAGGCCATGTTCTCAATCAAACCGAGCACAGGGACATTGACCTTGTCGCCTTGAAACATACTTATACCCTTGCGGGCGTCGGCAAGAGCTACTTCCTGCGGAGTACTGACTACGACAGCCCCTGTTATGGCAAGCGTCTGCACGAGTGTGAGGGATATATCGCCGGTGCCGGGGGGCAGGTCGAGCAGCAGATAGTCGAGGGCGCCCCAATTGGCGTCGCCTATCAGTTGCTTCAGTGCGTTGCTCGCCATCGAGCCTCGCCATACAATAGCATCCTCCCTGCTGACGAAGAATCCGATAGAGAGCATTTTAACACCGTAATTTTCAACGGGTTGTATCAGTTCGCGAGCGCCGACTTTTTCCATAGAAGGGCGGGCGTCCTCCACATTGAACATCTTGGGCTGCGAGGGGCCGTAGATATCGGCGTCAAGCAGACCTGTACGGTAACCCGCAGCCGCCAGCGAGACAGCCAGATTAGCCGCCACGGTACTCTTGCCTACACCGCCCTTGCCCGATGCTATGGCGATGATATTCTTCACTTCGGGCAACAACCTGTCAGGCTCGGGACGCGCTTCCTGCGCGGTAACGACGGAGATATTGCCCTTGACGTCAATATCCGGCGAGATATAAGTAAGGATGGCCGTTTCGGCTGCTTTCACAACAGAGCGGATAAAGGGATCCTTAGGCTTCTCGAACAAAAGAGAGAACGAGACGCGCCGACCCTCAATGCGGATATTGTCGTCCACCATGCCGGCTTCTACAAGGTTTTTACCTGTTCCCGGATAACGCACCTTCTCCAAGGCCTCAAGAATTAATTTTGGATAAATGTTCATTTTTTTGTTCTATTATAACTGCGGTAAGGGTCAGGCTCAATGTCTATGTCAGGCTCGACGAGGATATCGCGAGGCTCGCATACAAAGCGTATATACCTTATACTCAATCCTCTATCTATCCATTGCTGCTCATAGCAAGTGCGTATCGACAGTATCTCGTCCGCCATGCCGGAAGCATAGAGGTCGGTCGTAGAGACTTGCACCGGATAGGCGTTAGCCTTGATGACCTCGCAGGTGTAGGTATAGAGAAAGTTACTGTCGGTCTTGAGATGAATCAGTCCGCTGTCCGTCAGAATCTTGCTGTATAGACGCATAAAACGACTGCCTGTCAGGCGTTTGCCTGCTTTCTTCATCTGCGGGTCGGGAAAGGTGAGCCATATCTCGGCAACCTCGCCGTCGGCAAAAAAACTGCCTATCAACTCAATGCTTGTGCGCAGGAAAGCGACGTTGTTCATCCCTGCTTCGTCGGCTTCCTTGGCGCCGCTCCACATCCTCGCTCCCTTGATGTCTATACCGATGAAATTCTTATCTGGAAACAGTCGCCCCAAACCGACGGTATATTCACCGCGTCCGCAGCCCAACTCCAGAACTAATGGATGTTCGTTGCCGAACACATCCCTGCCCCAGCATCCCCGCATCGGACATCCGCCCTCAGCCTGCAACACAGCGAAAGGATACTGATAGACATTAGGGAAGTCCCGCATCTCGTCAAACTTTTTTAATTTATTTTTGCTCATAATTTCGTTGCAAAAATAATCATAAAAATTCATATTTCACAAATTAATTATTACTTTTGCAGAAAATTAAAACGCACCAAATTATGGAAACATCTTTGAACAAGAAAGACAGACTTTTATCGCTGGATGCTTTGCGGGGCTTCGACATGCTATTTATCATGGGGCTGGCAGGGCTAATCACAGCATTGTGTAATCTCAGTCCCGACGCGGGATGGTCGTCATGGCTAACAAACCAGATGGAGCACGTCGAATGGGACGGACTAAGGCATCACGACACGATTTTCCCCCTGTTTCTGTTTATTGCAGGCGTCTCGTTTCCGTTCTCCATCGCCAAGCAGAGAAAGGCAGGCAAGACAGAGACACAGATACTTGTGAAAATCATCAAACGCGGACTGATACTCGTACTTTTGGGTATCATCTATAACGGACTTTTCAAGTTTGATTTCGCGTCGCTTCGATGCGCGAGCGTACTTGGACGCATAGGTCTGGCATGGATGTTCGCCGCTTTGCTGTTTACGAAACTGAAAACCAAACCTCTTGCTATCATTGCCGCCGTTATACTTGTCGGCTACTGGCTGCTGTTGTGGCTTGTGCCCGGAGGCGCCGACACCTATTCATTCGAGAACAATGCAGTAGGCGCTGTTGACCGCGTTTTGATGCCCGGACGACTGATTTACGGCAACAACCACTTCGACCCCGAAGGACTGCTTAGCACGCTGCCCGCCATAGTTACAGCCCTGCTCGGCATGTTTGCAGGCCAAATCATACGCATCTCGCCGGAAAAATTATCCGAAAACAAAAAGGTGATATACCTGATTGCGGCAGGCGCGGTCTTGCTTGCGGCCGGACTGATATGGAACGAGGTATTCCCGATAAACAAAAAACTGTGGAGCAGCTCGTTTGTATGCGTTGTAGCCGCCTACTCGCTGTTTATGCTGGCTATCTTTTACTACATCATCGACGTCAAGGGCTATCGTCGCTGGACGCTGTTCTTCCGCGTGGTGGGCATGAATTCCATCACTATCTATCTGGCACAGAGCATAATAGGCTTCCAAAGAATATCTACCTTCTTCCTTGGAGGCTTGGCTGCGAAATGCCCCGAAGTATGGGCAAACATCATCAACACAAGCGGCTACGTCGCCGTTTGCTGGCTGTTTCTCTACTTCCTCTACAAGCAAAATATCTTCCTCAAAGTCTGATTTACTTGCACCTGAATCCTATGCGGAAGCCGATATGCGGAATGAAGCCCGAATAGCGGAGGTTGGTGATGTCATCAGAAGTGTAGTCGCCTTCGTCGCGAGGGCTGTAGAAGGAATGAGTGAGCGTGATACCTACATATCCTCCTACAACCACGCGACGGTAATTTTTGGTCTGAAAGCCCACTCGAAAGTTGCCGGATACGCGATCAAACCTCTGCGTGCTCTCACCCCAGGCATGTTCATAAAACGTCAGGCCATCCTCCTGAAATTTATGGAAGGTATTGGCATAGTCAACCACGTCAGTGTGCGAGTACGCCCCTCCTACGGATAGATAGAAGAAGGGATGAAGGAAATACTTGTAGTTGATTTCCGTTCCGAGGCTCCAGGCGTTACGGATATCGCGACCGTTCAGAAACCACGTAGTGTAGAAACTGTTCGGGAGATACCTGTCCCTGTCTTCGTGTCTAAAATCTACGACGTATCCTATAAAACTTGCTTCGAGCCAGTGTGCGGGAGAAGCAAGCTGCCGTTCGTAGTTGAGGCGCAGACCGTTGTTGGTTAGATAAAACGGTTCAATGCTGAAAGCGTTCTTGTAGCCCTCCTTTATACGGGGCGATTCTTGGGCATAAATGGTTGATACAGAGGCAATAAGTCCGGCAAGGAAACATAAGGTAAGGTTTTTAATTTTTTTCATATTCATAAGGCAGGAGAAGAGACTGTTATTTTACTTAGGAGGGTTATTTTTTCGCCGGATATATCGAACTGATAGAAGCCGTCTGCGCCAATGAGCAGGAGGACTTTTTCGGAAACAGGTATCACATCGTAGGCGTCGATGCCGGAAGCGCCCTGCACCTTGTCGAGGTCGTCTATCCAGACGGGATTGTCGGGCGCCGAGAGGTCATAAATTTTCAATCCTTTATCGCAGACGAATAGCCGCGAGCCGTGTATTCCCAAGCCGCGCGGATGATACATATTGCTCACGGCATTAACGAGTTTCGGACGAGTGATATCTTCGAGGTCATAAACTTGCAACTGGTTGATATCGCGGCCGCAACGAACGTGCTCGGTATTGAGGGTTACGTAGGCATAACGTCCGTCGGATACAACAGGGTCGCAGCTTGTAACATGCATTATATGAGCTATTTCCTGTGGAAATTCGGGTCGGACGATATTGTAGATATAAAGACCGTCCTGAGAGCCGATGAAAAGCAGGGTGTCGAGGGGAAAAACAGTCTCGACGCCGAAGTTCATGCGCTGGTCTTTGGAGGGCAAATAGATTGGCTTGCGTTCATCGGATATATCGAACACTTTGAGGGTATAACTGTCAACGGTATAAAGATTGTCGCCGGAGACAGCGAAACGCGCCATCGAGCCACCCTGACCGCCTCCGCCGTCAGAAGCCATACTGCCTTCGGAACTCCAGCCGCCATCAGCGCATGAAAACAGCAAGGCGGGCATTATCATCATTAAGAGATATTTCTTTTTCATACTATAGAATCATTTTTGTGTTTTCTTCCATCCAACGATTACCGCGTCTTGAGTGGGGCGCGAGGAATAATAGTAGCTAAAACTGTTGTCGGGCGCACAAGGTTCGGGGAACACATTACGCTCGCGATGCGTAACCTGCTTGGTAGTGAGGTCGAAAGCGACCAGATCGACCGAGTTGTCGAGGTAGATAACATTGTTTTTGACGGCTATGTCAACACATCCGGGAGCAACGATATATCCCTCGTTGACAGGGTGCGTGGCATCGGTGTTGTTAATCACGTGCACACCCTTGTACAGTTCGTTAATAAAGATATAATGCTCTTTGCAGTAAATCTTTCCCGGCGTCTCAAGCGGACGTCCTTCCGCCTTGTAAGAGACAGACTTCTCCAACTCCGCCCTGTCCATGAAAATCGGCGTATAAGAGCCGTAATAACCGGAGACGTCAGACGAAGCGAAAGTAAAAATAGCCATCAGGCCAAGTAAAATCTTCTTTATCATAAAAAACAACTTTTAAAGATACTTTTAAAGATAAGATGCAAGGAAAGTCATTTCGTTGCATCGGGGAGGAATAATTTTGTACTAATACAGGAGACCGAACTTCCACAAAGGCAGAATTTTATCGTGGCCATATTCGATGTCATCCTTGACTACAAAAGCATTATCAAGGCCTTGTATCTGCTTTTGCGTCTTGTTTTTGCCGCCAACCTCGAAAGTCATTCCGTCAATCTCGAAATCAGCAACTTTCGAAGAAATAACGTTGTATTTCAGTCGGGTTTGATTGAAAAAGACAGTTTCACGCACATTGCCCACATTAGGCGCCTCGTCCGACATGTTGTAGAGCAGATTAGTGTTTTCGAGGAAAACTTTTTCGACCTTACCCAGACCGCGCACTCCGCCGGTATCGTCGCGCAACTGCGCAATCAGGCCGGCCTCTTCGATATACAGGCAATAATCGGCCACATTATTGCGGCTCACTCCCAAAACGGTAGCTAAAGTAGTGAAATTAGGCTTGAACGGCACGCTTTGAGCAATGATAGCCATCAATCGCTTCATCTTACGTCCGGTGGATACGTTCATCCCTGCATACAAAGGAATATCGGATTCCAAGGTATGACTGATGATTTGTTGCAGTCGAAGCGCGTAATCACCGTCCCTCATAAAAGGGTAATAGCCGCGTTTAAGATAGTCGGCAAACAGGGGTAAAGGATGCGCCAAGACAGGAATTTCCACATGCGCCATAATATCCTGCAAACTCAACACCGGCACATCAATATTATTGAACATCTTCAAATACTCGCGAAACGACAAACCCTGCATCTTATACATGACGGAACGGCGGCTCAAATCGGCTACTCCCTTGTTGATATCAAGAATGGAAGAGCCTGAAAAGACAACGTTCAATTCGGGATGATAATCGTATATCAATTTGAGTTCGCGCGACCAGCCTTCATACTTGTGTATCTCGTCCACAAACATATATTTGCCGCCCCGCTTGACAAACGCATCAGCGAGGTCGAGCAAATTGTGAGTAGAGAAATAAAAATCCTCGACGGTAACATAGATAGAATCTTCAGGGCGCAAATCCTTTTTGATGTGTTGAAGCATCAAGGTAGTCTTGCCAACGCCACGTGCGCCGGTAATACCTATCAAACGATTCTTCCAGTTGATGCCGGAATAGATATATCGCTGATAATTAACACTTACCTCTCGTATCAACTTGTAATAATAGTCTAATAACTTGTCCATATAAGATGATTTTTTACCGCAAAGATACACAATTTTGCACTATCACAGTGCAAAAAACCGGAAAAATCGCACTGTTTGAGTGCGTTTTTGTTGTTTTTTGGATTTTTTATACCGATTCAATAGCGTCCTTCCCTCAACTCCTCATCCAAGTCGGAAACTTGCCGTAAAATCCATTCTCCTCTTGCATTTTGCCGTTGGACGTAATCATACTTGGGTCTCCAATCGTTACGGCCTTCGGGAATATTGTCGGGTTGACTCATTAATATCTCTATGCACCTGTCTGCAACAATGCGAATCAGACGGTTTGGGGTTATAATGGCGTGTATGCCAAGCCCTCTGCGCAAATCCATGTCGTCGATTGCTATATAGTTTGTTACTTCCGGATGACGTTCGAGATAGACGAGTATCTCTGCCGAACGGGTTTCGCAGGACGAGCGCTCTTCCTGGAGCTGTCTTACACGCTTATCCTTGCCGGCGTCGGGGGTTACATCAATGAGGTATTCCGCCATATCATATATCCGCATGAAATCAATCATGCGCTGAAGACCTCCAAACAGTTTCCAATCGCTGGAGATAACGATTTTGGCGCCGGTAGTATCCACAATCCTTCTCAACTCTCTGAGTGCAACCGTATTCCAGTCGTAATAGACGGCGGCCACATCAAATTCGTTATATTTGTAATAATCAATACCGAATTTCTCGTTCAACTCCTTGTAAACCACATCGATATCCTCAATATGCTCAAACCTGTCCTGCTTCCCGCAAGGTTGAATCACGCCGTCAATGTCTAAAAAAATCACTTTCATAACTATTCTCTTTAAGTTTCCAATAATGGGGCAAAATTACATGAAATTTTTGAGAATTCCAAGCGCGAGGGATGAAAAAAGTTTTTTTTACAGAGGAAAGAAACGAAATTATTTTTGCGAAATGTCGGTTATTTGAAAAATTTTCGTAACTTTGGGGCTGATTTTTCACCAATTTAATTAAGATTATCATGAAAGTATATCAGCATTTTATCAACGGCTCATTTGTTGAATCCCCTTCAACAGAGTGGATTGAAGTAGAAAACCCTTATACAGGGGAAATTATCGCTCGCGCACCGAAAGGCGGCGCAGAAGAAGCTAATGCAGCCCTCGAAGCGGCTCACAAAGCACAACCTGCATGGGCAGCCACTACAGCCGCCTATCGCGCAGGCTATCTCAAACAGATGGCAGCAAGTATTCGCGCTAACAGGGTTGAGCTGGCTAAAACACTTGCCTCCGAGCAGGCCAAAATACTGCCGCTCGCACAGGTTGAAATTGATTTTACGGCCGATTATTTCGACTATTACGCCGGCTGGGCGCGTATCTATGAAGGCGAAATCATCAATAGCGACCGCCCGAACGAGAATATTTTTCTCTTCCGCAAGCCGATAGGCGTGGTCGCAGGCATCTGTCCGTGGAACTTTCCGTTCTTTGTGATGGCTCGCAAAGTGGCTCCGGCTCTGCTTACCGGATGCACTATAGTACTGAAACCGAGCAGCAATACCCCCAACACTACTTTCGAGTTCGCCAAGTTAGTGGCTTCTCTGGATTTGCCCAAGGGCGTGCTGAACTTCGTTTCGGGCAGCGGCAAAACCTTGGGCAAGGCTTTGGTTTCCAGTCCGCTGACCGACATGGTAACACTGACAGGCAGCGTTGAGGCCGGTCAGGACATCATCCGCGCCTCAGCCGACAATGTAACCAAAGTATCTCTCGAACTAGGCGGCAAAGCTCCTGCCATAGTCTTTGCAGATGCGGATATCGACCTCGCAGTCAAAGGCGTCCTCGATTCGCGGGTGATTTATAGCGGACAGGTATGCAACTGCGCCGAGAGGGCTTACGTTCACCAAAGTATCTACGACAAATTTATCGACAAACTTGTTGCTGCGTTTAAGGAGGTCAAGTATGGCGATCCGTTTGCGGAGGGCGTCGTTTACAGTTCGCAGATAGACAGTGCGCAGCAGGCGAAAATTGACGAGATGGTTGTTCGCGCCAAAGCGGCAGGCGCTCAAGTACTTACCGGAGGCAACAAGACAAGCGACAACGGCAAGGGATATTTCTATGAGCCGACCGTCCTGGTCAACGCAAGTCAGGATTCGGAAATCGTGCAGAAAGAGATTTTCGGGCCGGTTATTCCGGTGCTGCCTTTCAACGACTACGACGAGGCTATCGCTCTGGCTAACGACTGCGAATATGGCCTGACGTCGTCGGTCTTCTCGACAAATATCAACACCGTAATGCGGGCTATCAAAGGCCTGAAATTCGGCGAGACCTACGTCAACCGCGAGCATTTTGAAGGTATGCAAGGCTTCCATGCCGGCTGGCGCAAGTCGGGCATAGGCGGCGCAGACGGCAAACACGGTATGATGGAATATCTGCAATCGCAAGTAGCTTATATTCAGAGTTAAAGACGTAATCCGCATTGCAGTTCGATATTCAGAAAACAGAGAATTTCCTGATTTCGTCAATGCGAAACGCAATGCCATCGTATCATCCCTGTTAAGGGATACATATCAATAGAAAAAAATATTTCTCTCTCACTTTTCCTCATAGAGGATTCACCGAAAAACCACCCGGATTGTTTTAATGTGAATCCCCTGACGGGGAAAGGGTGTGGATGATTCCGTTTTCTATTGATATGTATCCCCGACGGGGAAAAAGGGTGTTGATAATACACCAAAACCTTATTGTACAAAATACAATATCCCCTTATTGTACAAAGTACAATATCCTCTGGTTTCGTCAATGCGACATCCCCGATGGGAAAAAAGAGCTTACGACTACTCACAATTCATAATTCACAATTAACTATGCATCCCCGATGGGGAACAAAAGTGTGGGCTATTCCATTTTCTATTGATATGTATGTCCTAACGGACAAAAAATACTTGTTGAAGATAAGCAGTAAAAATCGCCATCTTTCCTCTGTGAAAAAACTTTTTTCATCCCTCGCGTTTGTGAATCTCAATATTTTCATGTACTTTTGCATCAAAATAAATTGAAGTTATGAAACAGTTACCAATAGGAACCCAGTCATTTGAAGTCCTGCGCAGCAATAATTTATTGTATGTGGACAAAACGCAGGATATATACCGATTGGTTACCGGTAGTAGAATAGTATTTCTTTCACGTCC
>JAITPL010000133.1 GCA_031289445.1 Tannerella sp. | reverse complement strand
AGCCGGAGCGACAAGAGTGTTTATGTCGAGAAAGAGAATAGAAATCTCTATCGTGTCTATGAACTGAGTCGGCGACAGCAACAGATTACGGCTATCATCAACGAGCATTCGATACTTGTGCCGCCGGAGGGTAAGGCTAAACTTGTCGCGCTAATCGCTATGCTCAAAGCCGAAGGCTTAACAGTTCAATCCGACCTGAAAGTATCTTAAAGTCAATCGCTTACAACAAAAAGGTCTATATGTCGGCGTTGAGGTTGTTGAAAACTTTTTCCTGAAAAAGTTTGTAATTATTACAAATTGATTATCTTTGCAGATTAATAATCACTTCAAAATTACAGTTTAGCATGAAAATAAAAAAACAAAATGACAAGCTGCTTGTCCCCGACAACGTTACCATTCCCTTTATTGAAGGCGATGGAGTAGGGCGCGAGATTACAGCCGTCAACCAGTCCGTCGTCAATGCTGCGGTAGCAAAAGCTTACGGCGGCAAGCGCTCTATCGAGTGGAAAGAGGTTTTGGCAGGCGGCAAAGCCTTCGAGCAGACCGGTAACTGGCTGCCCGACGAGACATTAGATGCGTTCCGCGACTACTTAGTCGGTATCAAGGGGCCGCTAACAACACCTGTCGGCGAAGGTATCCGCTCGCTCAACGTGGCGCTACGCCAAATACTCGACCTCTACGTCTGTCTGCGACCGGTGCGCTGGTTTCGCGGCGTTGTGTCGCCTGTAAAGGAGCCGCAAAAGGTCAACATGACGATTTTTCGCGAGAATACGGAAGATATCTATGCCGGTATAGAATGGCAGCAGGGTACGCCCGAAGCCGCTCGCTTGCTGCGATTCCTGAAAGAAGAAATGGGCGTGAAGAATATTCGTTTCGAGAATACATCCTCGTTTGGCATCAAACCGGTGTCGATAGAGGGGACTGAACGCCTCGTTCGCGCCGCTATCGAGTATGCGCTGGCAAACGGTCTGCCGACGGTTACACTTGTCCACAAGGGCAATATCATGAAGTTTACCGAAGGCGGTTTCAAGAAGTGGGGCTATGCGCTGGCTGAACGCGAATACGGTCAACAAATCGCTGACGGCAAGCTGGTTATCAACGACTGCATAGCCGACGCCTTCCTGCAAAACACCTTGCTGACGCCCGAACGCTATTCGGTTATAGCTACGCTCAATCTCAACGGCGACTATATTTCCGACCAGCTGGCGGCGATGGTAGGCGGTATCGGAATTTCACCCGGCGCAAACATCAACTACGTCTCCGGTCATGCCATCTTTGAGGCTACACATGGCACTGCGCCCGATATTGCAGGGCAAAACCTCGCCAATCCGTCTTCGCTCATCCTTTCGTCCGTGATGATGCTGGAGTATCTCGGTTGGAAGGAAGCCGCCGACCTGATAACCAACGCTATGGAACAGGCCTTCATCAACGGCGAAGCAACCGCCGACCTTGCGCGTTTCATGCCCGACGGCAAGCCTCTCGGCACGGAAAATTTCGGGATCAGGTTAAATTCATTCATCATTTAAAATTAATTGTTATGAAAAAGGAATATTTGATTTACAAGCTATCGGAATCGGTTAAGACAACGAGCAAAATAGACAAGGAACTGTTCGCTAAGTATAATGTGAAGCGGGGACTGCGTAACGAAGACGGCACCGGCGTGTTGGTCGGCCTGACCCAGATCGGTAACGTGGTCGGCTATGAACGCTTGCCCGAGGGCGGCCTCAAAGCCATACCCGGTAAACTTTACTATCGCGGCTACGACGTCGAAGACATAGTGCACGACCTGATTAGGGAAAAGCGTTTCGGTTTCGAGGAAGTGGCCTACCTCATGCTTTCAGGCAGCCTGCCCGACAAGGAAGAACTGAATAATTTTCGTGAACTGATCAACGACTACATGCCGCTTGAACAGAAGACGAAGATGAATATCATCGACCTCGAAGGGCAAAATATTATGAATACCCTGGCGCGATGTGTTCTCGAGATGTACAATTTCGACGCCAATCCTGACGATACCTCGTCTGAAAACCTTATGCGTCAGTCGATTCAGCTCATATCAAGGTTTCCGGCTATCATCGCGTATTCGTATAACATCCTGCGCCACAGTTCGCAGGGACGGTCGCTGCATATCCATCATCCGCATGATAACTTGACACTGGCCGAGAATTTTCTGCACATGCTCAAGCACAACTATACCCAGCTTGAAGCCCGCACTCTCGACCTGCTGCTCGTTCTGCAAGCCGAGCACGGCGGCGGTAACAACTCGACTTTCACCGTTCGCGTAACAAGTTCGACCGGCACCGACACTTATTCGTCCATTGCGGCAGGCATCGGCTCGCTGAAAGGCCCTCTACACGGCGGCGCCAACATTCAGGTTGTGGATATGTTCAACAACCTGAAAGAGAACATTAAAGATTGGAAAGACGTCAACGAAATAGACGCTTATTTCCGGCGTATGCTTAACAAGGAGGTTTATGACCGCACCGGTTTGATTTACGGTATAGGTCATGCCGTTTATACTATTTCCGACCCCCGCGCAATCTTGCTTAAAGAGCTTGCTCGCGACTTGGCGAAGGAAAAAAACCGCGAAGAAGAGTTTGCCTTCCTCGAACTGCTCGAAGAACGCGCCAT
>JAITPL010000036.1 GCA_031289445.1 Tannerella sp. | reverse complement strand
CTTCTAATTTCTACCTTCTATTTGTTGTTTCCGGCCTTTTAATTTTTAATTGACTGCGTCGAACGTTGTTTCTTAATTTTTAATTGTTAAGTCCCAATTCATAATTCACAATTCACAATTCATAATTCTTTTATCGCTTCCAGTACAATTTCGCCATCGAGTACATTGAGGCCTTTTGCGAGAGCCTTGTTGTCGGCCATGGCATTCTTCCAGCCTTTGTCGGCAATAGTGAGGGCGTAGGGTAGAGTAGCGTTGGTCAGTGCGAGCGTGGAAGTGCGGGCAACGGCTCCGGGCATGTTGGCAACGCAGTACTGCGTAACACCCTCGACCGTAAAAACAGGCTCCTGATGCGTTGTAGGATGAGAAGTTTCAAAGCATCCCCCCTGATCTATGGCCACATCAACCATAACAGAGCCTTTCTTCATCTGCCCTATCATCTGGCGAGTAACAAGTTTTGGCGCCTTTGCTCCGGCAACCAGTACCGCGCCTATGACGAGGTCGGCCTCCCTAAGTTCGTCCATGATGGAGTAGGGACTGCTGACAAGCGTCTTGCAGTTAGCCGGCATCACGTCGTCGAGGTATCTCAGGCGGTCTATATTCATATCGAGGATGGTCACATCCGCTCCCATGCCGCAAGCAATCTTGGCCGCATTCGTGCCTACTACTCCGCCGCCGAGTATCACAACCTTGCCGTGAGCCACTCCGGGCACGCCGCCGAGCAGCACACCGTTACCGCCGTTCGGCATTTGCAGGAAACGCGCCCCTTCCTGTATCGACATGCGACCTGCCACCTCGCTCATCGGTTGCAGAAGCGGAAGACGTCCGTCGGCGGTCTGCACGGTCTCGTAGGCAATAGCCACACAGCGGGATTTCTGCAAGGCCTCCGTCTGTTCGGGGTCGGCCGCCAGATGCAGGTAGGTAAAGATGATTTGACCTTCGCGGATAAGGTCGTACTCGCAGGGCTGAATCTCCTTGACGTGCATCACCATCTCGCCGCGTTCGTAGAGTTCGGCAGGGGCGGCAACCAGCTCCGCGCCCGCTTTCAAATACGCATCGTCCGCAAAACCGCATCCTGCGCCCGCTCCTGTTTCGACCAAAACCTTATGTCCTTTCGAGACAAGTAAATCCACTCCTGCCGGAGTCATGGCAACCCGCTTCTCGGCTGCTTTGATTTCTTTTAATACGCTTATTATCATATATCTAAAAGTTTAAATGTTAATACTTGAACCGCAAAGGTAGTAAATTCGGATGATTTAGCCAAAAAAAATCACTAACTTTGCAGTCGTAAAAATTAAAAAAAACGATGTATTATTTTCAAGAAGACATAGACAGGGCGTTGTCAGACAAAGTATTTCATATCATCTCCGAGGCCGCCGACAGTCTCGGAATCGAAGCCTGCGTGATAGGCGGATACGTGCGCGATATTTTTCTGCGTCGCCGGTCGAAAGATATTGACGTCGTGGCTGTCGGCAGCGGCATCGAGCTTGCCGGAGCTGTAGCCGGACGGATAGGCCGGAAGGCTACCTTGAGCGTTTTTAAGAATTTCGGTACGGCACAGATTCGCTGGGGCGACACGGAGATTGAGTTTGTAGGCGCACGCCGCGAGTCCTATCACCGCGAGAGCCGCAAGCCTGTCGTCGAAGACGGCACTCTGGAAGACGACCGGAATCGCCGCGACTTTACCATCAACGCCATCGCTATATGTCTTAATCGCGAGCGTTTCGGCGAACTTATCGACCCCTTAGGCGGGCTTGACGACATTGAAAATCTGCGTATCGTTACTCCTCTCGACCCCGATATTACTTTCAGCGACGACCCCTTGCGTATGATGCGGGCGGTGAGGTTTGCTTCGCAGCTCGGTTTCTTTATCGACCCCGACACTTTCGACGCTATTGAACGAAATAAGCAAAGGATAGAAATAATCTCGGAAGAGAGGGTGGTGGACGAGCTTAACAAGATTGTTCTCTCGCCAAAACCTTCTGTGGGCTTCAACCTGCTCGAACGCTGCGGACTGCTGCAAATAATCTTTCCCGAACTCTGCGCCCTCAAAGGTGTTGAAACTATCGCGGGGATAGGCCACAAGGAAAATTTCGCGCATACCCTGATGGTGCTCGACAGCCTGAGCAAACAGTCCGATAACCTTTGGCTACGCTGGAGCGCACTGCTGCACGATATTGGCAAACCGGCTACCAAACGCTTCGATAACCGTCTGGGCTGGACTTTTCATAATCATAATTTTGTGGGCGAAAAGATGGTGCCGGCAATTTTTCGGCGTCTGAAACTGCCAATGAACGAGAAAATGAAGTATGTACAGAAGATGGTTTCGCTGCACATGCGTCCGATTAATCTTGTGGATGACGAGGTTACCGACTCGGCGGTGCGTCGGCTACTCTTCGACGCGGGCAACGATATTGAAGACCTGATGATGCTTTGCGAAGCTGATATAACCAGCAAAAACCCCGACAAGGTGCGCCTGCTGCTGGATAACTTTCGACTGGTGCGCGAGAAGCTGGTAGAGATTGAAGAGAAAGACAGTGTTCGCAATTTTCAGCCTCCGGTATCGGGCGAAGAGATTATGGAGATGTACGGTCTGCCGCCTTCCCGACCGGTTGGCGTGCTCAAAGAGTTTATAAAGAATGCTATCCTCGACGGCATAATCCCTAACGAATATGAAGCCGCCCTGCAATTTATGAAACAGAAAGCCGAAGAAATGGGACTGCAAGCACGCGGTCTTTAAGTCTTTTATTCTTTAAATTTTAAAATACATATCATTGGATTCATTTCATCATGTTCTATTTTCTTAAATGCATTCAAAGTCTCGGTTTTTAACCTTGAATCCGGCAGCCCTTCATAGTATTCTATCGAAGACTTTAAAAGCTCAATATCTACAGGATTCTCATATAAAATGTATTTATCCTGAAAACTCGTTGTTTTATTGAATCTGACACGAAACTTCCATGCAGGGATAGTGTAATTATTACTTATAGAGACCACTTTTTGCTTTTCTTTATCATATAACGCAGTATTTATCGATGAATTAATATTTATATTAAGGAATAAATATTTCCCATGCTCCATTACTCGCTTAACGCCTAAACTATAACCGCTATCAAATGCTTTATCTACATTCCCTTCGGCAATTGCCCTCGGCATTTTATGCCTTACAATATCAATATAGTAACAGGAACGGAATATATTTTCCGAAGTTATTTCCCATATTGTATC
>JAITPL010000022.1 GCA_031289445.1 Tannerella sp. | reverse complement strand
GCCGTTTCGGCATTCTTCTTTGCGCCGGAAGTACACCCTCCGAACGTTAGCGCTGCTGCGAGCGCTGCTACTAATCTCAAATCAACTTTCATATCTAAAAACAATTAAAGTACCAAATTGAAGATATAAGGCCAAAGACGGCCAGAAACATAATCACCGAGCCGACGATACGGTTGAGTATCTTCAGACCGCGGATATTGAACCATTTGCGAAACAGCGAGACTACAAAGGTGATGAACAGCCACCACAGTACACAGCCGCCGCAGATACCCGCCAAACCGGCTACAGTCATCTCCACCGAATGCTCCGGCAGCAGAAAACCGAATCTCGCATACAAGCCTATAAGCAGCAAAACGATCAATACATTACTTAAAGTCAGCAAAAAAGCCGTAACCAAATCCCGCCATGTAGTCTGTCTGTTTTCCTGATTGCGTTGCAGGCTCTGGACAGGGTTATTGCGAAAAATATAGTATCCGAAAAGCAGGATGACCACGCTACCGAAGATTTGTAAAGGCTTCTGATGCGCTTCGACAAAGTTGACCACCAAACCCATAAACAAACTTGTTACAGCCGCGTAGAGCAGGTCGGAAAAGGCTGCTCCCAAACCGGAAACGAAGCCCGACCACTGCCCCTTGGCCAGCGTGCGCTGTATGCACAGCATCCCTATGGGTCCCATCGGCGACGATACCAAAACGCCTATTATTATTCCTTTATAAAACAGCTCAAGCATAGATCAACCGTAATTTATCCAACGCATTCCCTGTTTTTGCACGGGCGTCTTCGATGGATTCGGCGCGGGCGAGTATCACTCCCATACGTCGATGTCCATGCACTTCAGGCTTGCCGAAGAGGCGTATCTGCGTCCCGGGCTGTGCAAGAGCCTCGTCTATGTTGGCAAATCTCAGCGCCGTCGAATCGCCCTCTGCCACTATCGCCCTCGAAGCCGCTGCCGGACCGTGAAAACATATATCGGGTATGGGCAGACCGAGCACCGCACGAGCATGAAGCGCGAACTGCGAAAGCTCCTGTGAAATCATCGTTACCATGCCTGTATCGTGCGGACGCGGCGACACCTCGCTGAAAATCACCTCGTCGCCGCAGACAAACAGCTCGACCCCGAAGATACCGCGTCCGCCGAGGGCGTCCGTTATTTTGAGGGCTATTTCGCGTGCCTTGTCCTTTGCTTTAGCCGACATCGGTTGCGGCTGCCACGATTCGCGATAGTCGCCGTCAATCTGCAGATGACCTACCGGCTCGAGAAAAGAAGTGCCGCCGATGTGCCGCACCGTCAGCTGCGTTATCTCGTAGTCGAAATTGATGAAACCCTCTACTATTACCTTGCCTGCTCCGGCGCGGCCACCCTCCTGAGCATAAGCCCAGGCGCGTGCAATATCATCATCGCTGCGCACAACGCTCTGGCCGTGCCCCGACGAACTCATTATAGGCTTCACCACACACGGCAGGCCGATGGCCTCAACCGCTGCGTGAAACTCGCTCTCGGTCTCCGCAAAGCGGTAAGGCGAAGTTTTCAGTCCCAATTCTTCGGCTGCAAGGCGACGTATCCCCTCGCGGTTCATAGTCAGAAAAGTAGCTTTGGCGGTAGGAATAACGTTATATCCCTCCTTTTCCAGCTCTATCAGCGTCGTTGTGGCGATGGCTTCCACCTCCGGCACAATGAAGTCGGGTTTCTCGCGCTCTATAATCTCGCGAAGCCGCTTGCCGTCAAGCATCGAAACCACATACGAGCGGTGTGCAACCTGCATTGCAGGCGCATCGGCATAACGGTCCAGGGCGACAACTTCGACGCCGTACCTCTGCAACTCGATTACAAATTCTTTTCCCAACTCTCCCGACCCGCACAAAACTACCTTCATTGCAGTCGGGGAGAGAGGTGTTCCTATCTCTGTCATAACAAAATAATTAAATTCAAGGTGCAAAAATAATCATTTTTGTTGGTTTTTACGGAAATTATGACTACATTTGCAGCGAAATTTTACGGAAATTATATTAAAAGAAGAGATATGATTCAGTTTTTTCAAAGAACGGACAAGTCGGTTTTAGCCGCAGAAACTGCGATTAAGCTTGGCGCCAGGGATATAGAAAAACTAATCTGGTTGTTCAGTGGAGCTAAACTTCTTGATAGACAGACAGTGAATGGCTGGTTTATTGGGCCTCGCCGCGAGATGGTTACACCGTGGAGTACGAATGCCGTAGAAATAACCCAGAACATGGGCGTTACAGGCATCTCGCGCATAGAAGAGTACTTCGCGGTAGCTTCTAAGGATGCTCCCCACGACCAGATGCTTCAGCGTGTTTATAACGGTCTAGACCAGACGGTTTTTACTATCAACAAGAGACCCGACCCTGTTGTCCATATTAATGATATCGCCGCTTATAGCCGACAGGAAGGTCTGGCTTTGAGCGACGACGAAGTGGTGTATCTCAACGAAGTGAGTAAGAAACTGAATCGCAAACTGACCGACAGCGAGGTATTCGGTTTCTCGCAAGTCAACTCCGAGCACTGCCGCCACAAGATATTCGGCGGACAGTTCATTATCGACAACAAAGAGATGAAGGAATCTCTGTTTACGATGATAAAAAAGACCTCTATCAAGAATCCCAATCGGCTTATTTCGGCATACAAGGACAATGTGGCATTCAACTCGGGGCCTGAAATCGAACAGTTCGCGCCGCTATCGGGCGACAGACCCGACTATTACACCACTAAGAGAATACATACCGTCCTCTCGCTCAAAGCCGAAACGCATAACTTCCCTACTACCGTCGAGCCTTTCAACGGCGCTGCAACCGGCACCGGAGGCGAGATACGCGACCGTCTGGCCGGAGGCACAGCTTCATTGCCCGTCGCAGGCACAGCCGTCTATATGACTTCCTATCCCCGACTGGAAAAAGGTCGCGAATGGGAATCAATCCTCAATCCCCGCAAATGGCTCTATCAGACGCCCGAACAGATACTTATCAAGGCCTCTAACGGCGCATCCGACTTCGGCAACAAGTTCGGACAACCTCTTATCTGCGGCTCGCTGCTCACTTTCGAGTATGCCGAGAACGACCAGAAATATGCCTACGACAAGGTGATAATGCTGGCGGGAGGGGTAGGGTACGCCAACCGCCGACACGCTATCAAAGGCCATCCGCGTCCCCACGAGAAAATAGTTGTGCTTGGAGGCGACAATTATCGCATAGGCATGGGCGGAGGAGCAGTTTCGTCGGTAGATACCGGTCAGTATAACAGCGGGATAGAACTCAATGCCGTGCAGCGAGCCAATCCCGAAATGCAGAAGCGTGTAGCCAACGTTATCCGCAGCGTAGCCGAATCGAGCGATAATCCCATAGTCTCGATACACGACCACGGCGCCGGCGGACATCTCAACTGCCTCTCCGAGTTAGTCGAAGATATAGGCGGATTTATCGACATGTCGCGATTGCCGATAGGCGACCCGACGCTTTCGGCCAAAGAAATAATAGGCAACGAAAGTCAGGAGCGCATGGGGTTGCTAATCAAGGAAAAAGACTGCGAGAGGGTGCGCAGAATATCCGAGCGCGAACGTGCGCCGATGTACATAGTTGGCGAAACGACAGGCGACATGAAGTTTATCTTCAAGCAGAGCAACGGCGTCAAACCTATTGACATGCCGCTTGAATACATGTTTGGCAAGCCGCCGCGCACAGTGATGGAAGACCATACCGTCAAGGCAAGATTCTTGCCCTTAAAATACAACAAAAAGACCCCGGACTCTAAAGGTTCGCCGCTTAATCAATATGTAGAGAAAGTGCTTCAACTCGAAGCCGTAGCCTGTAAAGACTGGCTGACAAACAAGGTTGACCGCTCGGTAACCGGTCGTGTCGCCCGTCAGCAGTGTCAGGGCGAGTTGCAGCTGCCTTTGAGCGATCTCGGCGCTGTGGCTCTCGATTTTCACGGTCGCGAAGGTATTGCAACCTCCATAGGCCACGCTCCGCAGGCAGCGCTGATTGACCCTGCCGCAGGCTCTGTGCTGGCAATAGCCGAGGCGCTGACAAACCTTGTTTTTGCGCCTATGAAAGAAGGTTTGCGAAGCATCTCGCTGAGCGCCAACTGGATGTGGCCTTGTCGCAACGAGGGCGAGGATGCGCGTCTGTACAAGGCGGTAAAGGCAGCTTCGGATTTCGCCTGCGCTCTGGGCGTCAACATACCCACCGGCAAGGATTCCTTGTCGATGACGCAGAAGTACGGCAAGGACAAGGTATTGTCGCCCGGCACGGTTATTATATCGGCTTCGGGCGAGGTCAAAGACGTCCGTCAAATAGTCTCTCCGGTGCTTAGGACAATTTTCCGCTCGTACATATTCTATATAGATTTCTCTACCGACAAGTTGCGGCTTGGCGGCTCGGCCTTTGCGCAGGTTCTCGGCAAGGTTGGCAGCGAAGCGCCTACCGTCAGGGACGCCCACTATTTCGCCAAAGCCTTCATCGCTGTTCAGGAATCCATCAACCAGGGACTTATCCTCGCCGGACACGATATTTCGGCAGGCGGCATGATAACTACTCTGCTTGAGATGTGTTTCGCCAACGTCGAAGGCGGGATGGACATACACATAGATAAACTTGGCGACGACCCTACACTGACGCTTTTTGCCGAAAATCCGGGTTTGATAGTTCAAGTGAAACAGGCCTCGTCGTTCGAGAAGTTTCTCGATAATGCGGGCATTGGATATTTGAGATTAGGCAGTCCTATTCCCGAAAGACGCATCACGGTACGTCATTCCAAAGGTGATTATGAGTTTCCAATCGACGAACTGCGGCAGATGTGGTACAAGACCTCCGCGCTGCTCGACGCGCGTCAAAGCGGCAAGGAATGCGCCAAGCAAAGATATAATAACTATCTGAAACAGCCTTTGGAGTTTGTGTTTCCAAAAAAATTCAACGGCTCGCTTAAATCGTACGAACTGTCGGTTTCGCGCCACAAAGCCAGCGGTATCCGTGCGGCCGTCCTGCGCGACAAAGGCTCACAGTGCGAGCGCGAGACTGCTTATGCACTCTATCTGGCCGGCTTCGACGTGCGCGACGTTCATCAGACCGACCTCGCTTCGGGACGCGAGACGCTCGAAGACATCAATTTCATTGTCTTTTGCGGCGGCTTCTCCAACTCCGACGTGCTCGGCTCGGCTAAGGGCTGGGCTGCCGGTATCCTCTACAACGACAGGGCTAAACGTGCTATAGATCGCTTCTATAAACGCAAGAACACCCTTAGCCTCGGCATCTGCAACGGTTGCCAGCTGATGACCGAACTTGAACTGATATACCCCGAACACGAGGAGAAACCCAAGATGGTGCATAATGATTCGCACAAGTTCGAATCGGGCTTCGTTACCCTCCAAATACCGGAGAATAACTCGGTGCTGCTTGGCTCGCTAAGCGGCTCGAAATTAGGCGCTTGGGTGGCGCACGGCGAAGGCAAGTTCTCTTTCCCCTACGACGAATCACATTATAATATTGTAGCCCGCTACAACCACGACGCCTATCCCGCCAATCCTAACGGCTCGTCGTGGGCAACAGCCGGCGTCTGCTCTGCCGACGGTCGGCATCTCGCCATGATGCCCCATCCCGAAAGATCCATCTTCCCTTGGCAGTGCGCCAACTATCCCGAAAAACGCCTCAACGACGAGGTAACTCCGTGGATAGAAGCCTTTATTAATGCCCGCCAGTGGATAGAAGACTCGATTGATATTTGATAGCTCGTAAAAAAAATTCAGACACCAAAACAACCCCAATTTAACTTAATATTGGCTACATGATTTAAGTAATAATATCTATATTTAACTGCTTATTTCGGCCAAAAATCTACTTTTACTACTTGAATATTAGACAATTCGAGCAGTAATGCTTTTTGTATTGCAGTCATATTAATATCAAAATCGAACAATCTTTAACCTTTGAGACTAAAAATTTTCACGTTTATTATGCGAATATTAAAGGAAATTTTGCGTCCTTTGCAATCTGTAAAATAAGAAATTGAGATGAAAAAGTCTATGATTTGGATACTGACAGGCTTGATTGCTTTCGCCTTTATTGGCTTGCTAATACTGCAAGTCCAATATGTCGTTACCATCACGAAGACGAGCAACGAACTGTTTGACTTGACCGTACATCGCAGTCTCGAAAATGTATCGCGCGATCTTGTGCGTGAAGAATCAAGCAAATATATTCAGGAATATACCAGAATCACCGGATACTCCGGAGGCAGTTCCTTTTCGGATATTAATCAGTATAATTTACAGAATGCCAATGATATAATACTGAATAAAAACAACGGTTATTCGACCCCAAAGACAAATTCCGTCAGCGAATTGGAGCAGATGGAACTTAAAACGCGACAGCAGGCAGCGCCGCAAAAGTTAGGCTCTGCACCGGTAAATAAAACCTCGATAATAGACCGTTTGGAAGTGATACAGCGTTCAAATCTCGATCGCTATTACGCGGCCAAGGAATTCCTTGACGTTGTGGCTTACGAGGTGATGATGAACGCCCATCTGAGACCCTTGGACAGGCGCGTCAACTTTATGGATCTGCAATTGAAGATCATGAATGATTTTGCAAACAACGGATTGAATCTGCCGTTCGTGCTGATGGTAGTGAACAATAACGAACAGCTTGTCTTTCAGAGCGAGCCGCTCGCTAAAAATCCCCGCAGCTCGGATATAATCACTCAAGTCATATTCCACAACGACCCTCCTTCGAGATATAATTACATCAAAATCTATTTCCCGACTAAAAACGACTACATCTCCGAATCCGTCTCCTTCCTCGTGCCTTCGATCATCTTCTCGCTGATATTGCTTTTCACCTTCTCGATTACGATATACATAATTTTCCGCCAGAAGCGACTTTCGGAGATGAAGAACGACTTTATCAACAATATGACCCACGAACTGAAAACGCCGGTCTCGACTATCTCCATAGCCGCCCAGAT
>JAITPL010000233.1 GCA_031289445.1 Tannerella sp. | reverse complement strand
CGAATGACTCCCCTGAAAGACCTTACTCACTGGATTAGAACCTACGGCACTATCAATAACGGACACAATCATATCAACAAAATTGCAAAGGAGCTGGGCTTGAAGACGATGATAGGTATCTACATCAACAACAATTCCACGCATGTCGATGCCCAGATTGAAGGGCTGAAGGATATTCTTGAAAAAGGCCCCGCGCCGGATTTGATAACTGTGGGCAACGAGCTTTCTTTAAGCCCCAATGTTACTGCCGACATGTTTACCTCGGCCATCGACAGGGTGAGAGAGCTTCTACAGTCGAAATCCATGGTTGTTCCTGTCGGCAGCGTTGACATTGCGGGGGCGGTATGGCGACAGGAGGTAATTGACAGGCTCGATTTTATAGGAGTGGATATCTACGCCGGCACCTGGGATGATACTCCTCAAAGCCAAATGACCGAGGTTACCAAGAAGATGTATGCCGACGAAATAGTAAAACATGCGCCCAAGATGGTTTTGGTCACGGAGGTTGGAACGCCCTACGCCGGCGGCTCGTATGTTCCGCCCGGCGTCTCGGCCACTCAAACGGCTTCAGAAACGAAAGCCAGGAATTATCTGTCGGATATGATCGACTGGATGCACGCCGAGCCGGTGCCGCTCTTTTACTTCTCGGCCTACGACGAGCCGGTCAAGTCTGTGCAGGGACATAAAATAGAACAGTATTTCGGCCTTATGGATGGCAACCTGCAGGTTCATACCTTCTATAAGCCACCCTTGAGCAACGCCGTTATCGACGCGCCCGACAAATCCGGTCTCCTTGCGCAACCCAATCCGGTGAAGGATTCTTTTTCTCTCAACACGCCGGCGGGGTCAACGGTCAAGGTCTTCGACATGGCGGGCAAGCTGGTGCTGGAGCAAATCTACAACTCGGCAGGCGTCAATGTGGCGCAGTTTAAAGAAGGCGCTTATCTGGTCGTGGTCGGCAATGCAAACTGCAAGATTATCAAGACCAGATGAGATACATTAAGACAGAGCGGAAGACCGTTTTTAAGTAATCATTACAAACTGCGTTTTGAAAGATGAAGTTTGGCTTTGAAAGTTCTGACCGCTACTTCTATCGCCTTCTGTCATCTCACAAACTCCTTTTGTCATCTCGCAAACTCCATTTGTAAGATATTTTTTTGCTGCAAGATGATCTCTGATAGAAAAATCTCCTTTCTCCTCTGCAAAAATTTTTTTCCACCCTCGGCTTATGAATCTCAAAAACTTTATGTATCTTTGCGCCATTGTTTAACGGAATTTTTGTAAATCATGCGAATAAGAACTTACGCTCAAACCATTAGCGACGCCGAAGTGATGGTGAAAGGTATCCGCGACAATCAGGAAGTATTGTCGAAACGTCAAATAGACGCGGCTTTTGCCGACGCTCTGCAACAGAGCATCGCCGACAGCGTCGCCCTGAACAGCGAACAGGAATCGCTCAAGGCCAAACTCAAGGCTAAAACCGAACAACTCAACACGGCTCTATCGGCGCTTGAGAAGAAAGCGGCTGAAGCTCGCAAGGTTATCAAACTGGATATACCGCAATCGTCGTGGCGCGAATTCGGAATCAACGACAAGCGTTGAGCACGGATACGGACAGGCTTGGTTTTGTCGCTTTATCTACAGTTCGCGAGGCTCTTCGTCCGCAACTCGCGAGGCTCTTCCCAGGCAAACAAAAAACTTTTCCCCGGCAAGCAAAAAACTTTTTTCATTCCTTGCAATTGTAAATCTCAAAAATTTCATGTAATTTTGCGGCAGATATTTAATATGACAGCATCAGATTATAGATAATAGAACAGGATCGGAGCGCTCGGTGAAGCGCAGGAGTTTATAAACAAAAAATTGAATTTATGAAAGATTTAGGTAAATGGGCATTAGATAACAGTAAGTTAGTTCATTTTCTGATAGTTGTGCTGATTGTCGGCGGAGCAAAATCCTTCTACGACATGAGCAAGCTGGAAGATCCTGAACTCAAAGTCAAACAGGCGCTCGTCGTAACAACTTATCCGGGCGCTTCGGCACATCAGGTGGAACTTGAAGTTACCGACCTGCTGGAAAAAAATATCCGCACGATGAAAGACATCGACTACGTGCAAAGCCGCTCTATGAATGATGTTTCGATGATTACGGTCAACCTCTCGACCCTGGTTAAGAACGAGCAGGTAGAGGAACACTGGACTATGCTGCGACGCAAGGTTGCCGACGTGCAGGGACAATTGCCCGAAGGCTCCCGGCCTTCTGTTGTGATGGACGATTTCGGTGATATGTACGGCATGTTTTACGCGCTTACTTCCGACGGTTTTACGGAACGCGAACTAGCCGACTATGCCGACCTTATCAAACACAAAATCCTTGCAATAGAGGACGTTACGCGCGTCAATATCTATGGAGAGAAACATGAATCCATCGAGATTGCGCTCTACGAAGACCGCATGGCCAATCTCGGCGTGATGCCTGCCGAAGCGCTTTCGACGCTCAACGGTCAGAACAAGACTATTTATTCGGGCTATTACGAGGCGGGCGACAATCGTTTGCGCGTTTCGGTCAGCGACCGCTACCGCAACGTCGAAGACATTGAAAACCTGCTGCTTCAGGGGCACGAGAACGACCAGCTGCGGATTCGCGATATTGCTAAAGTCAGCCGCACGATTGAAGAGCCTGTGCGTAACGAGATGCGCTACGACCGCCAACGCGCACTCGGTATCGCTATCGCAGCCAACAGATCCGCCGATATTACCAAAGTGGGCAAGCAGGTGGACGCCGAACTGCTGAAGTTGCGCAACTCGCTCCTGCCTGTGGGAATCGACTATCACAAGGTGTTTTTTCAGCCCGCCCGCGTGAACGAGGCCATCGGCACTTTCATGATTAATCTTGCCGAATCTCTGGCAATAGTGATTTTCCTGCTGATGCTCACGATGGGTTTCCGCAGCGGCGTGATTATAGGCAGCAGTCTGGTTATAGTCGTGATAGGCGCGTTTCTGATACTTAACCTTTTCGACGGTACGCTGCAAAGGGTCTCGCTCGCCGCTTTCGTGCTGGCTATGGGTATGCTGGTCGATAATGCGATTGTGATTATCGACGGTATTCTGGTCGATTTGAAGCGCGGCAAACCGCGTAGCGAAGCGCTGACTGCTATAGGCCGCAAAACCGGAATGCCTCTGCTGGCAGCTACTTTGATAGCCGTGCTGGCATTTTTCCCGATATTTCTGTCGCCCGACACGGCAGGCATCTACGTGCGCGACCTCTTTATAGTCCTTGCCGTTTCATTGCTGCTAAGTTGGGTTATGGCGCTTACACAGGTGCCTATTCAGGCCGGATATATGCTAAAAGTAAAACCCGAAAAAGATGCTGACGAAATGTTCAACAACAAATATTACCGCGCCTTGCGGAAAACGCTGTTTTGGGGATTGAAACACAAGACCGTAACTATACTTGGCGTCGTTGTTTTACTGTTTGCAAGCGTGTTTTGCTACCGTTTCCTGCCGCAGGGATTTTTCCCCGACATGAACTAC
>JAITPL010000198.1 GCA_031289445.1 Tannerella sp. | reverse complement strand
ATCTACCGAGCGACGCATTCCTAACGGAATGCGCTATGTAGGCATATATCGTTTTCTACCGAGCGATGCATTCCTAACGGAATGCAGAGGATGATAGGACGTATTGCGGATAATCATTAAATATTATTGTATTATAGATATTGTACTTTGTACAATAAGGCTACCCAAATTAGAAGATTGCACCATTGCGAGGTACGAAGCAATCTTCTACTTTTTTAGACATTCCAAGTCTTCGAGACTTGGAATGTCTGCCAATGACGTTGAATATGATTGCGTCGGTAGGGGCGACCCTTGCGGTCGCCCATGATAATGCTTGGGCGTATGCAATACGCCCCTACACCCGATTCATACCAATAGGATTATATGACTATCCGTAAAATGTCCTAGTGACTTGAAAAGTCATATTTTCATAACCGCAGGTAAGGCGAAAGCCGCAACCTGCGGATAAAAAAGAACAGTTACAACTCGACGGTAGCTAAATGCTTTTCCGACGGCTGCTAAAGACTTCCCGACGGCTGCTAAAGACTTTCCCGACGACAGCTAAAGACTTCCCGCTAATCGCCGGAGACCTTCCGCCGAGCATTTATTCTCTTTTCACGCCTTTATCAAATCGACTATCCACGCAAACGTTAATGTCGGTGGTAACAAACTTCCCATTATAGTTATTGAATAGACTGAAGATGTTGGCAGACATTGGAGTTGAGTCTCTGTCTTTTGCCGATCTCACCCTTATACTCAAACCGGAAGCCTTGAAGAACATTGTCGGAATTATTTTGAAAAATATTTCTTTTAAAGATGATTGAATATCAAAATAAATACCTACCTTTGCAACTTGTTAAATATAAACCGTCCCCGCAAGGGACACAAAAACAAATAGATTATGTTATATACTAAATGCATTCATCCTCAACTCTTATCAGCTTTAGCGAAGTTGGGGCACGGCTCATGGATTTTAATCTCCGACGGAGGTTATCCTCATTTGACCGCAAGCAATCCAAGCGCCGAGAAAGTTTTTCTGAATCTCACGCCGGGACTGTTAAATGTTACGCAGATTCTGGAAGTTTTGAAAGAGACTGCCCCTATCGAAGCCGCAGCTGTGATGACGCCGCCGGACGGTACCATGCAACCTGTTTTTGAGGAATACAAAAGCGTTATACCGGATGTGCCCTTCGACTACATTCAGCAGTTCGATTTCTACGAACGTGCCAAAGAAAGCAATGTAGGGCTATTGATTGCCTCCGGCGATGTGCGTAACTTTGCCAACCTGCTGTTGAAAGTAGGATTTGTAAAACACCCCGAAGGACAAGGCAATTATTAATTTTTTCTTACCTTTGCGGCCTCAAAATTCAAAATTATTATAGAATATGGCAAAGATTAATTTCGGCGGTGTTGACGAGAATGTAGTTACCCGCGAAGAGTTCCCGCTCGAGAAGGCGCGGGAAGTGTTGAAAAACGAGACGATAGCGGTTATCGGCTACGGCGTACAGGGGCCGGGTCAGAGCCTTAACCTGCGCGATAACGGCTTCAATGTTATCGTCGGTCAGCGTAAGGGCAAGACTTGGGAAAAGGCTGTCGGCGACGGTTGGAAGCCGGGCGAGACGCTTTTTGAGATAGAAGAAGCTTGCAAGCGTGCTACTATCATACAGTTCCTGCTCTCGGACGCCGCGCAGATAGAACTGTGGCCTGTAGTTAAGAAGCAACTGACGGCAGGCAAGGCGCTGTATTTTTCACACGGTTTCGCTATCACCTACAAAGAGCGCACTGACATCATCCCGCCGGCGGATGTAGATGTGATATTGGTTGCTCCCAAAGGCTCAGGCACTTCGTTGAGGCGCATGTTCCTGCAAAGACGCGGCCTGAACTCATCCTACGCTATCTATCAGGATGCTACCGGACGGGCTAAAGACCGCGTGATTGCGCTCGGTATAGGCGTTGGCTCGGGCTATCTGTTCGAGACTACTTTCCAGAGAGAAGTCTTTTCAGACCTGACCGGCGAGCGCGGCACGCTGATGGGCGCCATTCAGGGCTTGCTGCTCGCCCAGTACGAGACCTTGCGCGAGAACGGACACACGCCTTCGGAAGCCTTCAATGAGACGGTTGAAGAACTGACCCAATCACTTATGCCGCTGTTTGCAGAGAACGGCATGGACTGGATGTATGCCAACTGCTCTACTACTGCTCAGCGCGGCGCGTTAGACTGGATGGGACCCTTCCATGACGCTACAAAGCCGGTCTTCGAGACGCTTTATAAGGAAGTTGCCGCCGGTAACGAGGCGCAGCGCTCTATAGACTCGAACTCCAAAACCGACTATCGCGAGAAGCTGAACAAGGAACTGGAAGCTTTGCGCAATAGCGAGATGTGGCGCACCGGAGCAGTCGTTCGCAAACTTCGCCCCGAAAACAATTAATCGTATGTTACGAATTGCAGTACAATCAAAAGGGCGGCTCTATGAAGATACGATGTCGCTGCTTCAGGAGACAGGGATCATTCTTAGCAAGTCAAAGCGTACTTTGCTTATCTCGGCGGTCGAATTTCCCCTTGAGGTCTTGTTTTTGCGCGACGATGATATTCCGCAGTCGGTGGCCAATGGCGTTGCCGATGCAGGCATTGTGGGCGAGAACGAGTATGTAGAGAAGGGTGCGGAGGCGATGCTGGTTAAGCGTTTGGGTTTCAGCAAGTGTCGCTTGGCGCTGGCTATCCCCAAGGATGAGAACTATGAAGGGATGAAGTGGTTTCAGCGTAAAACGATAGCCACGTCTTATCCCAATATCTTGCATAAGTTTCTGGATAAAAACGGAGTAAAGGCCTCCTTGCATGAGATTTCAGGCTCGGTAGAGATAGCGCCGGGCATAGGTTTGGCCGATGCTATTTTTGATATAGTCAGTTCGGGCAGTACGCTTATCAGCAATCAGCTCAAGGAAGTTGAGGTAGTGATGAAGAGCGAGGCGCTGTTGATAGCCAACAAAAATCTGTCGAACGACAAGCGAGCCATACTCGACGAGTTGATATTCCGTTTCGACGCTATCAATGAGGCAAGGGGCAAGAAATATGTCTTGCTCAACGCTCCTCGCGATAAGGTGGCCGAGATAAGCGAACTCTTGCCCGGCGTGAAGAGTCCGACCGTGACGAGCCTTGCCGACGAGGGTTGGGTGTCTATACAGTCGGTCATCACCGAGAAGCATTTCTGGGAAATCATCGGCAAGTTGAAAGCCATTGGCGCAGAGGGAATAATAGTTGTTCCGATAGAGAAAATGATTTTATAGTCATGGAGATAAAGACGCATAAATATCCTGCGAAGAACGCTTGGGCGGAGATACAGAAGAGGGCGGAGTTTGATGTGTCTTCGCTGTTTGATACTGTCCGGGCTGTACTCGCCGATGTGCGTGCTTGCGGCGACGAAGCCGTGCGGCGATATGGAGAGCGTTTCGACCGCGTCAGTATTGACGACTTGAAGGTTTCTAAGGCCGAGATGGATGAAGCTGTCGGCCTGCTGACCGACGAATTGAAGGCGTCTATCATCGAAGCAAGTTTAAATATTGAAAAGTTTCATGCCAATCAGGTTATCGACGCGCGAAAGATTGAAATACGCGAGGGTGTTACCTGTTGGCAGAAAGCCGTCGGTATCGAGCGGGTGGGGTTGTATATACCCGGAGGCACGGCGCCGCTGTTTTCGACGGTCTTGATGCTTGCAGTTCCCGCTAAACTGGCAGGTTGTAAAGAGATTGTCGTCTGTACGCCGCCCGACAGGACAGGACATATTCATCCCGCCATATTGTTTGCCGCAAATATTGCAGGCGTCGAGCAGATATACAAAGTTGGCGGTATTCAGGCCATAGCGGCGATGACTTACGGCACTGAAACTATTCCCAAGGTATATAAGATTTTCGGACCCGGCAACCAGTATGTAGTAGCCGCCAAGCAGTTGGTGAGCCTTACGGATGTGGCTATCGACATGCCCGCCGGTCCGTCGGAAGTTGCAATCATAGCCGACGCCGACGCCAATCCCGCTTTTATTGCTGCCGATTTCCTTTCGCAGATAGAGCATGGCGCGGACAGTCAGTCGCTTCTCATTACCGATTCCGAAGAACTGGCCGCGAAAGTGAAGATTGAAATAGAGCGTCAGCTGGAATATCTGCCCCGCCTCGATTATATAGAGCAATCGCTGTCGCACAGCGGCATTGTCATCCTTCGTAACGAGGCGGAGATGATAGATTTTACTAACGGATATGCGCCAGAGCACTTGATTATACAAACATCCGATTATAAGAATATCGGCGAGCAGATAATCAATGCCGGAAGCGTATTTTTAGGGCCATACTCGCCTGAAAGCGCGGGCGACTATGCTTCGGGCACGAATCACACTCTTCCGACCAAAGGCTATGCCAGGATGTACAGCGGGGTCAATCTCGACAGTTTTGTCCGCAAGATAACCTTTCAGGAACTGACGCGCGAGGGCTTGCAAACGCTGTCGGCTACGATATGCGAGATGGCCGACGCAGAGCGCCTTTCAGCACATAGAAATGCAGTTGACGTGAGACTGCTTAAACAATCATGAACTTATTACTAACAAACAAAAAATTAATATTATGAACAGCGTAGTTTTTTTAGTGATTGGAGCTTCGTTTATAGCTCTCGGTTTTGCTTTTTTCTTCTTCAAGCAGATGATGAAACAGGATGAAGGCACGGATACGATGAAGAGGATTGCCCTGCATGTTCGCAAGGGTGCAATGGCGTATCTCAAGCAGCAATACAAGGTAGTACTGATAGTTTTTCTCGTGTTGGCTGTGATTTTTGCGGTGATGGCATACTTCGACCTGCAGAACGCATGGGTGCCTTTCGCCTTTCTTACAGGCGGTTTCTTTTCGGGGCTGGCAGGCTTCTTCGGAATGAAAACGGCTACATACGCCTCCGCGCGTACTGCCAATGCGGCCCAATCCTCCCTGAACAAAGGATTGAAAGTAGCCTTCAGGTCAGGAGCAGTTATGGGACTGGTCGTTGTAGGGCTTGCCTTGCTGGATATTTCGGGATGGTATCTTATTCTGGATCACTTTGCCGATTTCGGCGACCATAACAAACTTATTTTCATCACTACCACGATGCTTACTTTCGGCATGGGCGCTTCGACGCAGGCCTTGTTTGCCCGCGTGGGAGGCGGTATCTACACTAAAGCGGCTGACGTAGGCGCTGATCTGGTCGGCAAGGTCGAAGCAGGAATACCGGAGGACGACCCCCGCAATCCCGCAACTATTGCGGATAATGTAGGCGATAATGTAGGCGACGTTGCAGGCATGGGCGCCGACCTCTATGAATCTTACGCCGGTTCTATTCTGGCTACGGCGGCGCTTGGCGCTTCGGCTTTCGCACTCAATCCGGCAATGCAGCTCAAGGCGGTTTTTGCTCCGATGTTGATTGCAGCCGTTGGCGTTGTGCTCTCGATTATAGGCATTTTCCTTGTCAGAACGCAGGAAGGCGCTAAGATGAAGCAGTTGCTTGCGGCTCTGGGACGCGGTGTGAACATCAGTTCGCTCTTGATAGCCATACTTACTTTTGTTATTTTCTATTTGCTTGAAATAGAAAACTGGGTAGGCGTATCGTTCTCGGTAATCGTGGGATTAGTCGCGGGATTCATTATAGGTCAGGCGACCGAATATTTCACATCTCACTCTTATGCGCCTACGCGACGAATCGCCGAAAGCTCCAAGACAGGCCCCGCTACAGTGATTATCTCAGGGCTTGGATTGGGAATGATTTCGACTGCCATTCCGGTTGTTACCATCGGGGCGGCTATTGTCTTCGCTTATCTGAGCGCCATTCAGTTTGATGTTCATAATTTTCTGTCCGGCGCTAACATGAGCCTTGGCCTCTATGGCATAGGTATTGCAGCCGTCGGAATGCTCTCTACTCTCGGTATCACACTGGCTACCGACGCTTACGGACCTATCGCCGACAATGCGGGCGGTAATGCCGAAATGAGCGGTCTGGACAAGGAGGTGCGTCGGCGTACAGATGCTCTCGACGCTCTCGGCAATACTACCGCCGCCACAGGCAAGGGTTTTGCTATCGGCTCGGCGGCGCTTACCGCTCTGGCTCTGCTTGCTTCATATATCGAAGAGATAAAGATTGCGCTCGTCCGGGTTGGTCAGGAGGTTTTGACTATGGCTAACGGCGAAGAGGTACAGACGGTTACGGCTACGTTCTCCGATTTTATGAACTATTATCAGGTCTCGCTGATGAATCCCATAGTATTGGTCGGTATTTTCATCGGCTCGATGATGGCGTTTCTGTTCTGCGGAATGACGATGAACGCTGTCAGTCGTGCGGCTCAAAGCATGGTTGAGGAAGTGCGCCGGCAGTTCCGCGAAATCAAAGGTATAATGGAAGGCAAGGCCGAGCCTGACTATGCCCGCTGTGTGGCTATCTCTACTAAAGGCGCTCAACGCGAGATGCTCCTGCCTTCGCTGTTGGCTATTGCCGTGCCTATCTTTGTAGGTGTGATTTTTGGCGTCGGAGGCGTTCTGGGATTGCTGATTGGAGGTTTGAGTACAGGTTTCGTGCTGGCTATCTTTATGGCTAACTCCGGAGGCGCATGGGATAATGCCAAGAAATATATCGAAGAAGGTAATCTTGGCGGCAAAGGCTCGGATAATCACAAGGCTACGATTGTGGGCGACACTGTCGGCGATCCGTTCAAGGACACATCCGGCCCCTCGCTTAATATCCTTATCAAGTTGATGAGTATGGTTTCAATTGTAATGGCCGGATTGACCACTGCCTACAGCCTGCTGGGAAAATAAAGGTAGAAGTTAGAAATTAGAAACGACTATTCTCGACTTTCCTCGACCGTCCTCGACATCTATCGACCTTTATCAATTTTAATGAAAGATTTTTTCATATCACTTATCCTGTCGTCGTGTCTTGTCGGCGTTGTTGGCGCTCAAGGGCGTGCTGTGATAGGTATATCGGATACTTATCGCGACGGAGTCAATTCTGCTGTTCCACGCACTTATGTGGAGGCGGTAATGGGCGCCGGCGGCATACCTGTTATCATTCCTCTTATTGATGATGACGGAATGCTTGCGGAGATGCTCAAGTCTCTTGACGGAGTGATATTCACCGGCGGCGAAGACTTCGACCCCGCTTACTACGGCGAGCGCCCTATCCCGCAAATGGGCAAGGTCAATGTCCCGCGCGACGCCTTTGACCTGCGTCTGTTGCGCATCGCTGCCGCCGAGGGACTTCCGGTGCTCGGTATTTGTCGGGGCATTCAGTTGATAAACATTGCTTACGGAGGCTCGCTCTATCAGGATTTATCCGCACAATACCTAAACCGTTCGGTGCAGCACAGGCGGAAACTGTCGAAGATTGCCCCTACGCATGATGTAGTTGTGGTTGCAGGCTCGGTTTTTTCCTCCATAGTGGGGCTGCAAACGATTGAGGTCAATAGCGCACATCATCAGGCTGTCAAGGACGTTGCCGAAGGTTTCAGTGTTGTCGGCCGATCGACCGACGGCGTTATTGAGGCTATAGAGAAAGTCGATTCGGCGACATGGATTCTGGGAGTGCAGTTTCATCCCGAAGCGCTTTATTCGCAGGATGAACACATGCGCAATATCTTTCAGTATTTTGTTGACAAAGCCTCACACTCCAAATCCAAACCCATGTCCGCGTCACCTCGACGGAAGATTGAGTTGCATCGTTTACAACCCCCTGCCATCTTCAATCCCGAATTGCTGAAGTTGAAGAAGGTGTCTTTAACCTTCAAAGCCATTCAACCCCCAAAAAAGAAGAAAAAGTAAGATATGAAACCATTCCTGAAACAAGTAGCAGACACTTTTTACGACATGCACGGCGCGGAACTCAAGCATCTGGCATTTATCTTCCCTAACCGGCGGTCGGGCGTCTTCTTCAAGAAATATCTGGATGAAAGAGCGGTTCGGTTATCCGCTCCGGCGGTCGAGCCTGCGATTATGACGATCAGCGATTTGTTCTACAGGATGAATAACAGACAGCCGGTTGACCATATCAA
The DNA here is from genome assembly GCA_031289445.1 of Tannerella sp. Taxonomy (GTDB): domain Bacteria; phylum Bacteroidota; class Bacteroidia; order Bacteroidales; family Tannerellaceae; genus Tannerella. Next base: position 1,552 of record JAITPL010000198.1, on the reverse strand, counting down.
GCTGCTCTTTATGCTCTACGATATATACAGGCGTCAGAGTCATTCGGACGAGACTTTTGATGATTTCTGCTATATGGGCGAGATGTTGCTTGGCGATTTCGACGATATAGACAAGTACATGGTTGACGCCCGGCAGCTCTTTACCAACGTCGAGAATCTCAATGACATAAGCCGTGATTTTGCCTTTCTGACCGAATCGCAAGTGCAGGCTATACGTTCATTCTGGTCTTCGTTTCAGCCGGAGAGCGGGCAGCCCGACAAGCAGTCCTTCCTCCGCGTGTGGTCATTGCTTTATCCTGTTTATCGGGAGTTGCGCGAGAAGCTGGCCGGCGAAAACATGGCCTACGAAGGTATGGTTTACAGGGAAGTCATCGAGAACATTGAAAGCATGGTTGTAGATTATGAGAAGCTCGTCTTCGTCGGTCTGAACGCTCTCACAAGCGCCGAGAAAGCCCTGCTTGGATACTTGCAAAAGGAAGGTAAGGCCGATTTCTACTGGGATTATTTGTCGGATATGCTCAAAGACCCCGACAACCGCGCTTCCTTCTTCCTGCGCGACAACACCCGCCTCTTCCCTTCCGAATATCCCCTTGCGGAAGATGAGACCCTTACGGAAGACAAGACCCTTGCAGAAGAACATCCCCTTGCGGAAGATGAGACCCTTGCGGAAGAGTACCCCTTTGCGGAAGAGCGACCCCTTATCGAGACCGTCGGCATACCCTCGCGCATCGGTCAGGCCAAGCAGCTCTATCCCCTGCTCAGAGAGCTGTCGTCGGCTAAGGATTTCGACCCGCTGAAGACGGCGATCGTACTGCCCGACGAGAAGCTGTTGATGCCTGTCCTGAACTCCATTCCTGAAAATATATCCTGCATAAACGTTACTCTCGGCTATTCGCTTAACGGCACTCCTATAGCTTCGTTGACCGCTTCGCTGCAATCCCTGCAGAAGAATCGACGCGAGACCGGCGATGCGGTTACGTTCTATCACCGCGATGTTGCGGCCATCCTGCGGCACAAGTATGTCAACGCCGTTTGTCCAGCCGAGGCCGCCTCCCTCATCAAGGATATTCGGGATAACAACAAGGTTTACGTGTCGCCTGACGAGCTTGGACTCACTCCGTTTTTGAAGTTGCTGTTTACCTCCGCTTCATCGCCGTCAGGTATTTCGGACTATCTGATGGCTGTTTTAACGGAGTTGCAGCAGCAGGAGGTCGATACTCTTGAGCATGAATTTATCAATACATATTATAATATGGTCGGCCGTATGCGCGAGATGATTGAGGAGACGCGCATGGAGATGACCGGCGACACGTATTTCCGCCTGCTCAAGCAAATGACCGATATGATTAAAATTCCTTTCGAGGGCGAGCCGCTGTCGGGTCTGCAAGTGATGGGCGTGCTCGAAACGCGGGCGTTGGACTTCGAGAACATCATCATCCTTTCGGTCAACGAGGGTGTTTTCCCGAGTCGCAGCGCCTCGAACTCGTTCATTCCCTATCATCTGCGTCGAGGTTTCGGGCTGCCTACTCCCGAATATCACGACAGTGTGCGG
>JAITPL010000033.1 GCA_031289445.1 Tannerella sp. | reverse complement strand
TATCATGCGGCTCTGGCTGGAACAGTATGTGAGGCAAACAAGTATCTCCGCCTGGATATATTTGTCGATTTTGTTTGCATTGGTGTTAGTCATCGTACTTTGCGTAGGCTGGCGGGTATATAAGGCGAGCGTCGAAAACCCGGCAGATGTAATTAAAAATTAAAAGACGTTGTCATGTTGTGTCCGTAGGGGCGCGCTACGCTCGCCCAACATGTCCCCAACATCTATTCAATTAAAAAATTATGAATTAAAAGACGAAAGAAATCAGCAATTAAGAATTAAAATAACAATGCAATTAAGAATTAAAATAACCCGGACAATCTTGCGTGAATCCCCTATGGGGAAAAAAGGTAATTCCGCTTTCTATTGATATGAATCCCCTAACGGGGATGCTACGTCGTATCAATACGAAAGTCTCCTGCAGGGGTGTTTTGCTCCTTCGTATCAATACGAAAGTCTCCTGCGGGGGTGTTTTGCTCCTTCGTATCAATACGAAAGTCTCCTGCAGGGGTGTTTTGCTTCTTCGTATCAATACGAAAGTCTCCTGCGGGGTTGTTTTGCTTCTTCGTATCAATACAAAAGTCTCCTGCAGGGTTGTTTTGCTTCTTCGTATCAATACAAAACCTTCCTGAGGGGTGCAGGAGGCATGTCGTCAATGAACAAAACTTTCCTGCACGGATGGTTTTGCTTTTTCGTACACATCGGAGAATCTTTTGAAGAATGACGGGTGACGGAGAATTAATACCTCGCATCCCCGTCAGGGGATACATATCAATAGAATTATGAATTATGAATGGTGAACTATTTTTCCCCGTCAGGGGATACATATCAATAGAATTATGAATTATGAATGGTGAATTATTTTTCCCCGTCAGGGGATACATATCAATAGAAAAATATTTCTCTCTCCTTTTTTCCCCGTCGGGGATTCATATTATCAGGTTTTCTGGAAAATTTTACTACCTTTGTGCTTAATAAATGAGTTTAAATCTATTTTTGATGACAAATCGAAGTAACTATTTGAGCATGGCTAATGCCGTGTTATCGCTGTACGACAGCAATCCGGCGGTATGGTCGGGAATTGTGACGGCGGTCGATGCCTGTGATGTTGGCGTGGCGTCGCCGGCCGATTACCGCATCGACGCTAAAGCGGCAGGCCACCTGCGTCAGCGCATTGAGCCGACGGCACAACTTTATGCCCAACCCTACGCGGCGACTGACCTGCGCGATACGGCAACACCTCATCGCGTGGAATCTTCACCCTTCACTGATAACTATTCACTATTAGTTGTTCACTAATCATTAATCATTAATCATTAATCACTAATCATTAATTACTAATCACTATGTTCAGACATTATTTAACAGTAGCTTTCCGCAACTTGCGGAAGTACAAAAACCAGACGCTTATCAGCGTAGTCGGTTTGGCGGTAGGGTTTACCTGCTTCGCCATGGCCATGCTCTGGATTCGCTACGAGATGACCTACGACAGCTTTCACAAGAACGCCGACCGGATGTATTGTGTTTACCAATCGGACGCTTACTCTCCAAATGGGGCTTCAAGGGAAACGCCCTTTCCTTTAGCCGCATATCTGAAAGAAACTTTTCCGGAAGTAGTCAATGCTACCGTGATTGACAAGTCTTTTGCGAGAGGTAGAAACATCGAAGTTGAGGGCGTCTCATACCCGATAGATGATATAATCGTTGATTCCTCGTTTTTCAACATGTTCGATGCGAAAATCATTGCAGGCAACAGGGATTTTCTGATCCCCAGAACTAAAAACGTGGCTATCACGCAGGAAAAAGCCCGTCAGTTATTCGGAAAGGAAAATCCCATCGGTAAAATCGTTAATTTATGGGGCGAAAGTACGATTTGTGCCGTCGTGGCCGGATACCCCAAGCGGAGCAACTATCCGTTTGATTTCCTGTGTCCGAACAATTATGTGAGTTCCGCCTCAGTAAATGGAAAGTCTGTGCCTGTTCCGGAATCGATGTTTAATTGGGATATCTCCCATGCTCACACAGTGATTGAACTTGCTCCGGGCATCGATGTGGAGGCGTTTAAGAAGAAACTCTACGAACTCAAGATAGAGAAGGCGAGTTATAATGTTATTGAGAAAATGACCCTTATGCCGCTGACAGAAGTCCATTACAAAGACCCTACGGTAGAAAGGGAGGTCAAGTTTCAGCACATACTTCTTTTTGCCCTGGCCGGCTCGCTGGTGATTCTCTGTACACTGTTCAATTACCTGACTTTGTTTACCTGCCGTTTCAGGATACGGCAAAAGGAACTTGCTCTGCGAACGGTATGCGGAGCGTCGGGCAGATCACTGTTCACGCTTCTGTCGGTAGAATTTATCCTGTCGCTGACGGTTGCGCTTCTCTTGGGCTTGAGTTTTATACAGATAGCGCTTGTTCCATTCCGGGCGCTGTCGGACGTCAAGCTGGAACTGTCAGCCATTTATCTGGAGTCAATACTGTATATCGCTGCGCTTATTCTGTTTTCGTTGCTGCTGTTCCTGTTGGTATTGCTGATATTCCGGCGCAGGAGCTTGAATGTAGTTATGCGCAAAGGCAATACGAATCTCTTCCGCAAGATGTCGATTGTTGCGCAGTTGATAATCAGTATCGGCTTTGCCTTCTGTACAATGGTTATCCTCAAACAAATGTATTATCTTCACAACAGTACCGACTTGGGGTTTGAGTTTAAAGACCATGGCTATGCCGTTATAAATAGCAAAGATATTGACGCCGACGTACTGGAAGATCACATCAAACAGATACCTGAAATAACCGAAACAGTCAAATCCATGGAATCATTGGTTCTAAATTTTGCAGGTACGCATTCCATCAGTGAATGGGAAGGAAAGTCGGCGGGCGATGAGCCGGTAGCAATTGGAATGATGGGGCTTTCGGCACAATATATGAAATTTTATAAGCTTCGGTTGCTCGAAGGGCAAATGACGATGACCGAAGGAGGAGACAAGTTTGATATATTGATAAACGAAACGGCAGTAAAAGCCTTCGGTTGGGACAAGCCGGTCGGGAAAATCTTTGGCGATTACATTGTAAGGGGCGTGGTAAAGAACATCTACAATTTTACGCCTACAAATGTCGCTAAACCGATGCTCTACGGCTACCAGCCGTATGATGATGATAGGGGATGGCGGACGGTTTTATTCAAATACAGGGAAGGAACGTGGGATACGTGTAGGGGTAAACTCGAACGCCTCTTCAAGGAGAAGTTTCCGGAAATCCTGTCCTCTATAGCTATATACAATGAGGAAGAACAATACGACAAGTTCCTCAAGTCGGAGAATGTGCTGCTTAAACTGCTCTCGTTCGTGTCGTTAGTCTGCTTGATAATCTGTATTTTCGGCTTTGTCTCGCTGGTATCGTTGACCTGCGAAGAACGGCGCAAGGAAATAGCCATCCGCAAAATCAACGGCGCAACGATGCACGACATCCTGTCAATCTTTTTCAAGGAGTATTTCCTGCTGCTTGTTGCGGGGGCGGTCATAGCCTTTCCTGTCGGGTATTACATCATGCGCAGGTGGCTGGAGCAATATGTCATACAGACCCCTGTTTCGGCTTGGATATATCTGTCGATACTGTTTGTTCTCATCTTAGTCATCGTGCTTTGCGTAGGCTGGCGGGTGTATAAGGCGAGCGTGGAAAACCCGGCAGATGTAATTAAACAGTGAACAGTACAGACGTTGCATGCAACGTCTCTACATGTAGCATCCCAGATAGTGAACAGTAATCGTTGATAATGTGCTATTTGCAAAAATAAACCCAAAGACCTTATTGTATAAAGTACAATATCCCAAAGACCTTATTGTACAAAGTACAATATCCCCAAAACATTATCATGGGCGAACGCAATCGTGGGCGTATGCAATACGCCCCTACACCCGATTCATATCAATAGGATTATGATTGCGTCATTGCCATTCACCATTCACCATTCACCATTCACCATTCATAATTCATAATTCACCATTCCCCATTCCCCGCTTCTCCTTTATTAAACAGCAAAAGGGGGACTTTTTCGCAAAACTCCCCCTTTTTACAGGTTTTAATAGGTATTAGTCTCCAAGGCAAAAAGATTGTTTAGGTTATCGGGTGCAAAGGTCTGAATTTTTTAACACCCCACCAAATTTTTTTTTATATTATAAAACATGTTTTTGGGGTATTTTGGACTTTTTCGGGGGTTTTGGGGTCAAAACTTGCATTTTTAACATTTCAGAGGCCTAAATTTTAACATTTCACCCCCTAAATTCGAGCCTCATCCCGTGATTTCCGTCCGGAATCCGTCCCGCCGCAAAAACCTCGAAACCGTTGACGAATGTTTTGTAAATGGAAGTGCTGAAAGTGTAGTCCTCAAGCGGCGACCAGCCACATTTATACAGTATGTTTTCGGGGGCTACCTTCTGCGGTTTATTCGGGTCAACTACCACCAAATCAGCATAATATCCATTACGCACGAAACCTCGACGGTCGATGCGAAAAAGTGTAGCCGGATTGTGCGCCATCATCTCGACGACCTTCTCGCGAGAAAAAAAACCTTTTGCCGCCAATTCAAGCATGGCCAAAAGTGAGTGTTGCACCATAGGCCCTCCCGATGCGGCTTTGAGGCAAGTGCCTTCCTTCTCCGACAACAGATGGGGCGCATGGTCGGTGGCGACTACGCTTATCACGCCATCGGCAACGGCTTGACGCAAAGCATCACGGTCGGCTGCCGTCTTGATTGCCGGATTCCACTTGATACGGTTGCCAAACCGCTGATAATCGGCGTCCGAAAACCATAAGTGATGAATGCAAACCTCGCCTGTAATGCGGCGGTCGAGTAGCGGACCGCGGTCGAGCAAGGACAGTTCGCGGGCTGTCGAGAGGTGAAAGATATGCAAGCGAGTCCCAAGTTCGCGAGCCAGCTTGACGGCTGCCGACGATGAAGAAAAACAGGCCTCCGCATCACGTATTTTTGAATGAAATGATATATCAAGATTGTCGGCGCCGTAAAGCGAGACGAATTTTTCTCTATTGCGGCGTATAATATCCTCATCTTCAGCATGTACGGCTATAAGCAAACCCGGCAGTTTGAAAAAGTCCCGAATAGCTTCTTTCCGGTCAACAAGCATATTGCCTGTCGAGGAGCCGAGAAACATCTTCACGCCGGGCAGATAGCGGCGTGCGGGCGAGCCGCGCAACGATCTTACCGATTCTATATTGTCGTTTGTTGCCCCGAAGAAAAACGTATAGTTGGCGACAGAAGTCTCGGCGGCGCGGGCGAACTTCCATTCCCAGGCTTCGAGAGTAGTAGTTTGCGGCTGTGTATTGGGCATATCCATAAATGAAGTAACGCCGCCTGCAATGGCCGCCAGGCTCTCGCTCGCAATATCGCCCTTGTGTGTCAGCCCCGGCTCGCGGAAATGCACCTGGTCGTCAATAGCGCCGGGCAGCAGCCATCGACCTCCGACGTCAATCACCTTATCTACATCGCAAGGTATATCTGCGTCATTATAAACGCCTTCATAGATGCTTTTGATAAAACAACCGTCAATCAGGACAGAGCCTGTAAACGAACGTCCTTCATTGATTATCAACGCATGGGTGATAATCGTTTTCATCCTGCCTTAGGGTATTTGCGGAAGAAGCTCCCCAAGCGCAAGCGCAGAACGCCCAACAGCGCCTCGCCAAAAATCGAGCCGTTCATCTTTGAAGTACCAAGCACGCGATTGATGAAAACGATAGGCACTTCGGTCAGTTTGAAGCCGCATTTGTAGGCTGTAAATTTCATCTCTATCTGAAACGCATAGCCCTTGAAACGGATCTTGTCGAGTTCGATAGTTTCGAGCACACGCCGACGATAGCACTTGAAGCCAGCCGTCGTATCCTTGATTTTCATGCCTGTAACCAATCGCACGTAGGCAGAGGCGTAATACGACATAAGTACGCGCCCGAGCGGCCAGTTGACCACATTCACCCCGTTGATGTAGCGCGAGCCTATAGCCACATCGGCGCCTCCCCGAGCGCAAGCGTCGTACAGGCAAAGCAAATCCTTAGGGTTATGGCTGAAATCGGCGTCCATCTCGAAGATATAGTCATAACCCTGCTCTATAGCCCATTTAAAGCCGCAAATATAAGCCGTGCCGAGACCCTGCTTGCCGGAACGCTCAATGATAAACAGACGGTCAGCCAACTCTCTCTCCTTGAGGTCTTTGACTATGGCGGCAGTACCGTCGGGAGAGCCATCGTCAATGACAAGGATATTAAACTCCTTTTCCAGTCCAATCACGGCTCTGATAATGTTTTCTATATTCTCCTTCTCGTTATAAGTCGGAATAATTACTATACTTTCTGACATATTTTGTTTGTTTTGAAGTTACAAAGGTAATGATTATTTTTGATTATCTTTGCATCCGTTTTTACGAAAAAAATATGAAAAATATATTGGTAATAGGTTCTACCGGACAGATTGGTTCGGAGTTGACAATGGAGTTAAGGCGGTGTTATCCGCAGGGCAACGTGGTTGCAGGATATATTTCGGGAGCAAAGCCTACGGGCGAGCTGGCCGAATCGGGGCCTTCGTCGATTGTAGATATCATCAACGAACAGCAGATTGCGGAGACCGTGTCGCGCTATAAAATCGACACTATATATAATCTTGCGGCTCTGCTTTCGGCTGTGGCGGAGGCTAAGCCTCTGTTGGCGTGGAAGATAGGCATAGGCGGACTGTTCAATGTGCTTGAGGTAGCCCGCGAGATGCGTTGCGCAGTGTTCACGCCCAGTTCGATAGGCGCTTTCGGGCCGGATGCGCCTAAAGACCGTACGCCTCAGGATACAGTCCGCAGTCCGCATACAATGTACGGCGTAACGAAGGTTACAGGCGAGTTGTTGAGCGATTATTATTTTATAAAGTACGGCGTTGACACCCGCTCGGTGCGCTTTCCGGGATTGATTTCCTACGTTGCTCCCCCCGGCGGAGGCACTACGGATTATGCGGTCGATATTTTCTATTCGGCTGTCAAGGGACACAAGTTTGTATGCCCGATAGCGGCCGGTACATTTATGGATATGATGTACATGCCCGACGGTGTGAACGCCGCTATCCGGTTGATGGAAGCCGACCCTTCGCGCCTGCGACATCGCAATGCGTTCAACATCGCTTCCATGAGTTTCGATCCTCAAATCATCTACAGTCAAATCAAGAGATATATACCTGATTTTGAGATGGTTTATGATATTGACCCTCTGCGTCAGAAGATTGCCGAGTCGTGGCCCAACTCGCTTGACGATACTTGCGCCCGCGAGGAATGGGACTGGTCTCCTAAGTATGACCTCGATTCCATGACGCAGGATATGCTGGAGAAGCTAAGTTTGAAACTGAAAACCGACAAGCCGAGATGATAGAGGAGTTGCTGGACTTTGAGCGCGAGTGGTTTTTTGCCGTCAACGGCACGCATACTGCTTGGCTCGACGCGCTGATGCTATCTTTTGCAAGCCCTTATGCCTGGTGTCCGCTCATTTTCGTACCGCTCTACTTCTTTTTGAAGAAACGCAGGGAAAGCCTGATAATGCTTGCCTGCACGGCTTTGACTGTGGTCTGCAACGGTTTGATTACATCGCTGATAACCAAGCCTTTATTATCTCGATTGCGTCCAACAAACCATCCCGATTTCGCAGGGCAGGTAAGGATATTGCACGATTACATAGCCGACGGTCTGTTCGGTTTTTTTTCGGGACATGCTACCAACGCTTTCGCCTTTGCCGTCTTGTCGGCGCTCGCTCTCAAAAACCGGTATTACACTGTCGGCGTCTTCGTTTGGGCTTTGGTGATGGTCTATTCGCGCGTCTATCTGGGAGCGCATTTTATCAGCGACGTCGTGCCGGGAATGATTGTTGGCGCATTGATTGGCTGGGCGCTATATGGATTTTATGAATATTTAAAGAAAAGATTTTTACAATGAGATATCCGATATTATTTTTGATTTGTATTTTTTGTTGTGAAAAGGCTGTCGGTCAGACAGATTCGTTTCCGCCGACCATGAAATCCGACCGCCTTGTTACACTCGAAGATTTCAAGATCGACGCCACTTTCGGCAAAAACTATTCCAAACTGTCTCAAAAAACCGGAAGCAAGTCGTTTTTAACACGTCGAGGAGCTAAATTCATCCTGCCTACATTATTTATGGCATACGGCACGGCTGCCCGCTTCAGGCAGTTACCAATACGACAGTTCGACTTCGACATCGACCACGAGATACGGAAATACAATCCGGTTACTGCTGCCTATTATAAGACCTATCCGATAGATAACTACTTGCAAATAGCGACGCCCATACTTGCTTACGGACTGGGTGTGATACCGGGCATAGAAGCAAAACATAATCTGCGCGACCGCACAATAGTGATGGCTACTTCATATCTTGCGATGGAGGGCATAGTTTACAGTCTGAAACGGATATATCCGGTCATGCGCCCGCGCGGCTGGACTGACGAGCCTCTGCATTCCTTTCCTTCCGGACACATGGCCGTCGCAATGACCGCTGCGCATATCATGTATAAGGAATATAAGGACATATCGCCGTGGATTGGCGTCGGCGGCTATCTGATGGCCTCGACTACAGGCGCTTTTCGGATGATAAACTATGCCCACTGGATGAGCGATGTAGTGATGAGTGCAGGCATAGGGTTGTTATGCGCCGAGATTGGATATATGATGTTGCCTGTCTGGCATTCGCTTTTCGGCATCGAAGACAAATATGTTCAAGTCGCCGCTATGCCTGTCTTCACCGATCGCAGTGTTGGTCTGGGCTTGGTATATCAATTCTGAGGGCAGATGCGTTTTGAGACATTCCAAGTCTTGAAGACTTGGAATGTCTGCCATTCTGAAGGCAGATGCGTTTTTGAGACTTTCTTCATCTCTCTCGTTTGTGATTCTCAAAAATTTAATGTAATTTTGCATCCTGATTATGAATTTCAAAATTGGATACGTATGAAAAAAAGTTTGATTGCGATAGGCGTCATCATTGTGCTGGGGCTTGTCATTTATTTCTCCGTAAAAGGAAGTTATAACGGAATGGTAACTAAGGACGAGGCTGTTGCGGCGGCATGGGCGCAGGTCGAAAACGTCTATCAGCGACGCGCCGACCTGATTCCTAACCTTGTGAATACAGTCAAGGGATATGCCTCGCACGAACGCGAGACCCTCGAAGGCGTTATTGCCGCACGCGCCAAAGCGACGCAGGTAACCGTTGATCCGTCGAAACTGAATGACCCTCAGGCGCTTGCACAGTTTCAGCAGGCTCAGAACGGTCTGAGTTCGGCGCTGGGACGCTTGTTGGCTGTTGTCGAGCAATACCCTGACTTGAAAGCCAACCAGAACTTCCTCGACTTGCAGGCACAACTCGAAGGCACCGAAAACCGCATCACCGTTGAGCGCCAGAAATTCAACGAAGCAGCACGCGATTACAACACGTATATCCGCAGTTTCCCGCGCAATATCTTTGCCGGAATGTTCAATTTCGACAAGAAATCGTATTTCGAAGCAAAAGCCGGAGCCGAGAACGCGCCTGTCGTTGAATTTTAAGTAAACCGGCGATATATGAATGCGAAAAATTTCTTTTCGGACGAGGACAAGCAGCGCATACTTGACGCTATACGAACGGCTGAAGCGGATACGTCGGGCGAGATTCGCGTGCACGTCTCGGAACACTGTCCCGATGGCGCACTGAACGCTGCCGCACATTGGTTTGCGAAGTTGAAAATGCACCGCACGGCGCTTCGCAACGGCGTGCTGTTCTATCTTTCCGTCAAAGACCGCCAGTTTGCCATCCTTGGCGACGCCGGCATCAACAGCCGCGTGCCGACAGATTTTTGGGAGAATGTCAAGGATGTGATGAGCGCCAAATTCCGCGACGGACTTTTTGCCGATGGTCTGGAGGAAGGTATTCATTTGGCAGGCAGTATTTTAAAGGAATATTTTCCGCATCATGCCGACGATGAAAACGAACTGCCCGATGATTTGTCATTCGGTTAGGAAAACAGATTTTTAAAGAAAAAGTTTATGAAGAATATACTGTATATTATTATATTTCAGATATTTACGCTCTCATTGTCGCTCTCTGCCGTTTCGGCGCAGGAAATACCCGATCCTCCCGACCCTCCCCGTTTGGTGAACGACTTCGCCAGTGTACTGACGCCTAACGACGCAAGCAGTCTGGAAGCGGAACTGACCGACTTTGACCGACGTACTTCCACGCAGATAGCTATTGTTACCGTTACCTCGCTAAACGGCTATGACATAGCCGATTATGCGTTCCGCTTGGGCGAGAAGTGGGGCATCGGCCGGAAAAACAGCAATAACGGAGTATTAATCGTCTTCAAGCCTAAAACCGACAGAGAGCAAGGGCGGGTATTCGTGGCTGTGGGCTACGGACTTGAAGGCGTGATACCCGACGCGATTGTCAACCGCCTGATTGTCAACAACGAGATGTTACCTCGTTTTCGCGAAAACGACATATACGGCGGTTTGATGCAGGCTTGCAAGGTGATTATGTCGCTGGCAAGCAAGGAGTTTACCGCGCAGGAATATGAGGAGCAGGCAAACGCAAACGACTTGGACAGAGAATTTGTGCCCGTCATATTGCTCATGCTCGTGCTGTTCGTTCTTTATTATGTGCGTTTCAGTATGCGTTCGCGCAACCATACTATAAGTACGCGCAAGGGAGGCGTCTCTCCGCCATGGTATTCAAGTAGCAACGACAGCTGGGGCGGATTTTCGAGCGGTGGAGGCAGTTTCGGCGGCGGTGGAAGCAGCTTTGGAGGTTTCGGCGGCGGCAGTTTCGGCGGCGGTGGCTCAGGGGGCAGCTGGTAACAGGCGATACGGAACATCAATTCTTTGAAAGATTACGATGACTTCTTTGTCGAGGGCAGCCGGTAACGGATTATAATCAATATATCACCGAAATTGCAGCCATGATGCGGGCTACAACTCGGTGATATACAACAAACAGATTTTATAGTCTCAGAATTATTTAGGTTTTTTAACCGGAATCACGCTCAATTGTTTAAGCGTATTAATATTTGAATAATCGTATTGATACAAACCGTCGTCGGCAATCATCATCAAAACATTGTTGTAGGGTATCAGGTCAAATCCATCCATACCCTCGATGTGCGCAAGCCGGTTTGCAACGAGTGTTTGCGGGTCGTCGCCGATCTTATAAACCTTCAGTCCGTCGTCGCAAAGGAAGAGAGTTTGCTTGTCGCTGTCTATTCCAAGCCCTTTCGGATTCTTCATTGTAAACGATACCAGCTGCATCGGATGATAAACGTCCTTCACATCAACGATAAACAGTTCGTCAACGTTCTGTCCGCAGAAATTCCCCGAATGCACCGTTACATAAGCCAAATCGTTATCCACCACAACCGGGTCGCAACCAAGCACATGCGTAATATTGGCACATCTTTCGGGCCGTGTCGGGTCCTTGACGGAATAAATGGCCATCCCTGTCGGCATACCCAGAAACATGTTATCCTTATAGCTGAAAATAGTTTCCACATCGCCTACATAATTGCCGCCTTCATCCGAAACTTTCTTCGGTTGATCGCCGGTAAGGTCAAAAATTTGCATCTGATAGTTGATTACAGCATACAAATACTTGTCGTAGAGCGCAAAACGCGACATGGAGCCATTGACGCCTGTAGAAGATTTTGCTCCTGCTTCTGACGAGAATGAAGGCGAGGCGGGCATCGACATATCCTCCATTACATAATAGTCACCGGCCGGAATTTTACGCTTTTTTACATTCCAGCCTACAAGCACCCCTTTACGCTGTCCGTCCTCTGTATATACATTGCTGTAATCACACGAATAATTGTTGTCAACCGCAGGGGTAGCCTCCGGAAACACATTTTCCAATCGACCTTTCAGAACAGGCTTTGCCGGATTTGTAATGTCAAACCACAACAAATCTATCAGCGCGTCGGCATAAAGCAGATCGTTTTTGATAGCGACGTCCGCATTGCCCAACAGTTCGATGAAGCCTACATTGACAGGCTTTGCCGGATTTTTGTTGTCAAAAATGTGTATCCCCTCGCCCGGCTCGGAAATATACAGATAACCATTGTAGAAGCATATTTTACCACAGCTCTCAATGGCTTTGCGCTCGCCGGTCACCTTCACGGAGCCGCGAAAGGCTTTCTCGCTCATCATTACAGGCTCATTCATTTGAACCGTTACAAATTCGGAGTCGTCTTCACATGCGGCAAACAAGCCGACAAGCAGTAAACAAAGTAATCTATTCATAAGTCAAACTTCTTAAAGTAATACAGCTTTATTATATAGATGCAACAAAGTGTGAAGCGTTGCATGAAAAATCAAAAAAAATCGCCTTTCCCGCGGTAAAAAAACTTTTTTCCTTCCGCTCGCTTGCAAATCTCAATAATTTCATGTACTTTTACACCCGCTAATATTCAATTTTTTAAAATATAATAAGATGAAAAAACAAAAACTTGGAAAATCGGACATTGACATATCAGCAATGACCGTAGGTTGCTGGCCTTTCGGAGGCGGCGAGTATTGGGGCGAACAATCCCAAAATGACGTTGATAACGTGGTACATGCCGCACTGGATTTGGGCGTGAACACGTTCGACACGGCGGAGATGTACAACGAGGGTGAAAGCGAACGCGCCTTGGGCAAAGCGCTCAAGGGACACAGAAACGACGCGGTCGTCATATCCAAAATCGGGCCGTCGAACTGCCATCATGTGCGCGATCATTGCCTCGCAAGCCTTAAACGCTTGGGCATGGATTACATGGACGTTTATATGCTTCACTGGCCTATCAACAAATTGGCGGTGGAACATTTCACTTCCGACAAAAGCATCCTAGCCGAGCCGCCAACCATAGAAGAGGCTTATGCCCAGCTCAATGACTTGAAAAAAGAGGGTTTGATCCGCTCTATCGGCATGAGTAATTTCGGACGCAAGCAGATGGAAGAAGTGGTTGCTACCGGCGTGCAAATCGACGTAAACGAGATGTCGTACAACGTTGTGTCGCGTGCCATCGAAGCCGAAATTGCGCCTTACTGCACAAAGTACAATATCAGTATCATAGGCTCGATGGGATTGCAGCAGGGTTTATTGGCAGGCATTTACAAAACCGTTGACGATGTGCCGCCACATCAGGCTCATTCGAGGCATTTCTCGCAGGAACGCGGCAAGGGAACGTCGCGCCACTACGAGGAAGGCGCAGAAAAAGAACTGTTTGAGGCGGTTGACCGCTTGCGCCAAATCGCCGACGACCTGCATATCCATATTGCTCAACTGGCTATTGCATGGATACTAAAAAAGCCGTTTATGACTTCTACATTGGTCGGATCGCGCAATATCAACGAACTGAAAATGAACGTGGACGCCTGCTCGCTGGAGATTTCCGACGAAACGGAAGCCCTGATTGACCGCATCAGTCAGCCTGTTCTCGACATTCTGGGAAATAATCCGGACTATTACGAACACAGTTCCAAAAGCCGGATTTTCTGATTTCTTAATTAATCATAAAACAATGATACGTAAATTTTTTATCTCTTCGGCAGTCGTTTTGCTGTCATT
This sequence comes from Tannerella sp., assembly GCA_031289445.1. GTDB lineage: Bacteria > Bacteroidota > Bacteroidia > Bacteroidales > Tannerellaceae > Tannerella. Next base: position 660 of record JAITPL010000033.1, on the reverse strand, counting down.
CGGTTTCGTTCCGCTTCAGGCTCAAATCCATTATTTTGTTTCTCCCGAAGGCAACGACTCGAACAGCGGAAGCCGGCAATCGCCCTTCCAAAGCATTGAAAAGGCAATATCGGAAGCACGAAAAACACAGGGCGAAGTAAGCATTTTCCTGCGTGAAGCCACGTACCGGCTTTCTGCGCCACTGGTTTTCACTCCCCAGGACGGCGAAACCGGCAAGAATCTCACCATCCGCTCATATCAGGGCGAAAAAGCCATTATTAAAGGAAGCATTGCACTTGATAACTTGCAGTGGACGCCCTACAAAAACGGCGTCATGAAAACGCGGATATCCGGCTCTCCGATAATGGACATGCTTTTGGTGAACGGCGAAATACGCTATCAGGCGCGTTATCCGAATTTTGACGCCAACGCTATCCGATTCAACGGAACGGCAGCCGATGCTACCGACCCCAAAAGGGTTAAAAAGTGGAAAAATCCTGTCGGCGGGTATCTACATGCCATGCACAATAGCGATTGGGGCGATTTTCATTACCGGATTAAGGGCAAAGACAAAGATGGAAAGCTTGATTTGGAAGGCGGCTGGCAAAACAATCGCAAAAGCGGAATCCATAGAGAAAACCGTATGGTCGAAAATATTTTTGAAGAACTGGATGCTCCGGG
>JAITPL010000106.1 GCA_031289445.1 Tannerella sp. | reverse complement strand
CTGTCGAATACAAAAATCATATTGTCAAATACTTGAAAACCATCAATCTCACCAATCAAAACATCGTCGGTTGTTTCCAAAGGAATAGGGGTAACTTTCTTAAACAAAGACGATAACAGAAGTGTATCTTCTCTGCGTATGTTATCGAAATCCACGACAATTAAGTCCGGATTTGATTCGATTTTCTTTTGCGGCTCTCTACAAGAAGCCAGTACCGAAAGAATAAGTATAAAATAAACTGCTTTACTTTTCATATATCATAATTAAATATAAGCGCTTTCATTTTTTAAATTTTTCTCTACATTCAAAAAAAATCAATACAGGATTGCTGTCATCTGTAACCTTTTCCATTGCAGAACGTTCCGCCTCCGAAACAACAACTGTATTGTCTCTTATTCCTTTTTGCAACAATTCTATCTTTTTGTTTGAAGCATCAAATGAAGTTACTAAACAATTCTTATATCCGCAATGATATTCTGCCCCAAATTCAAAAATTCCGGTCATGTCATCTATCAAAAAGTAGTTAGGTTTTATTATATTTCCATCATTTTTCCACAAGAATATTTCATTTGTCGCATTAAACCAATAATTAAATTTAATCAAAATGTCGTTTTCGGCATACATGTCTGCTCCTATAAATTTACTTGATATAAAAGCATCCGGTTTATCATCATTATTAAGTTTTGTCAATTCGTCTATTGTCAGTTCTTTCTCTGTAGAAAAATGAATGAACGGTTCCATTTTTTTATCTTTAACAGAATAAATATCTGTCATATACAGTTTTACCAATTTTATATCGTTTGCGGTCTGTACAAATTCATTACGAGAAAAACGAGTTATATTTCCGATCTCGAATGGAGGATGATAAAGATGCATCAGAACTTCTTCCGAGTCGTCAAGATAGGATAATAATTCCCTGTTTTTAGAAAAATGATGATCTAAATAAGTTATTCCGTCCAAACAGGCAATTGATGTAATGCTATTCCTTAGGCTGGTGTTTTTAATAAACTTTCCCTGCATATCATAAGTGATTACCCGACTAATATCAAGTAATTGAATTTGTTGATTTTTTTCATCAATGGCAAAATCTTTTGGCCTGTTATATTCTCCCGGACCTTGCCCGCGAGATCCAATGCTTCGGATAAACTTTCCATTCATATCAAATACATATAATGCCTTAGCAATAAAATTATCCAAAACATAAATAGTATCTTGAAATACCGTAATTTTCGTAATTGTGCCGATAAGGCATTCTTCATTTGTTTCGAGCGGTACCAATTTGAAATTCTTGAAAATGGAGGAAAATTTCACCCCGGAAGTTGTCGGTTGATTATCAACATCTATAATGTAAACCGCATTACTATCTTCCTTCACATTTTGTTTGCATCCTGCTAAAAGGAAACAAAGTAACAACAATTGTAAAATAACGTATTTTATTGACAAATCCTTGTTGGCGGATGAGGAGTTGGATTTACAGGGAAGGAGAAGACGGCTTAATGACACAAAGATTCTATCCAACCCATATAGTATATGATGGAGAGTGAACAGGTTTGATGACATACAGATTCTATCCACCTTGATAGTGAGGGCGGATAGCAATCGAGAGAGGGCGGATCGCAATCGAGAGAGTGCGGACAGCAATCGTGCATGTTGTATTAGGCCAATTTTGAACATTTTGCAAGCATAATTTGAATTTTATACTGCAAAGATACGGTTTCCAAAAACAACTGCCAAATATTTCCCCATAAATCTGCAAAAAAAAGATAGAAGTTTCAAAATGAGAACTTCATTCTGAATCTTATTCCGCTGTTCGGCACACTTGGATGGTCGCGATACGAGAGCCGCCAAATGTAGTCCACACGCACAAGTTTGAATATGTTCTCTACACCTGCGCCAATCTCCATATACGGACGTTTGCCCATGAAATGCGTGTTTTCGGGAAACGCATACAGACCGTCACCGTTGAGAGTAGGATTGTTCTTGTCGCTCAAATCGCCGTACCAGCCGCGAAACGAGACTACCTCTCGCAGTTGCAGCTCCTTTATCAACGGCAGGCGATTGAATACCCAGCCGTTGAGGCAATAGGTAGTCTCCCACGACACAAAGCGGTCGTTGATAAACTCCATCGGGTCCATCAGGGGGAAAGTCTCCGCTTCGATGCTGTACGAGAGGTTTGCGTTAGGAATAATGAGCAAGGGATAAGGCACGCGATCCCATACTTGTCCCGCCTGACCGTAGATGTCGATAAATCCAAAGGGCGAGAGCCAGAAACGCTTGCGCAGACCTATTTCGGTTTTGTTGTAGTTATGGTCGGAGCCGAGCACCCCCTTACGCGCCATAGTGTGTGTCAGTGTAATGACTGGCGCATCGAGAGTCATGGGGTAGCGATAGTTGCGCGACTGAAAGAATTTTTCATTAGGCGCCCAACGCAGATATAATTCTAACTGTGATGATGAATAGTGGTCGGCGAGCGACTTGGAGCCGTCAGCAGCTATCCGTGCGAACGGCACATCGGGCGTCGCCCATTCCTTGAGATGGCGCAGCATCATGCTATATCCGAAACCCTTATAGTTCTCGTGATAATAACTCAACTCGGCACGCTGCATATAGGTTATAAGGTTGTTTGTGCGCCGCTTGATCATCATAAAAGCATTGTCGGGATTGGTATATAGGTAATGCTGACCGATTTGATTGATGTCGTACTTGTACTCGGCACGCAGGTAATGAAATGGATACTCCTTGCGGAAAGTTTTTTTGTTGTTGAACGAATATTCGAGGATGGCGTCGCCTTTGAGTTTGCGGTCGGCAAAACCGTAAGCCAGATAGCCGTCGGCAAAAAGTTGGCGGCTGAGATTGACTGTTGTAGTTCCGCCCAGACGCACGCGAGCGCCTTCCAGCGAGTTGCCGCTGAAAAAGGTATTAGCCGGCCCGAACTCAAACTTGCTGTCGGTTTCGGCGGTCTGTATATAACCGTTAACAAGCACGTTGATGACTTTTTCGGACCAGTAAAACGCCGGTACCTGCCGCAACTTCGCCATCATCTCTTCCACAGAAGTTCTCTGTATATCGTCCGAGCCTTGTCGCGCCTCGTTCCAGAACTGCTCGTTCTGCCTCCGCGCACCTTCCGATTCCACCACCGGCGCATTATTCTCGAAAATCCGACTGTCGGCCGGTTTCTCGAACGAATGATTGCGATAAAGCGCTATACGCCTCGCATAAGCTCCGTTCTGTTTCTTGGTGAAGCGAAATATCATCGCAATGTCATTTCGGGTAAGTATCCGCGTCGAATCCGCTGTGCGTATATAATCCTGATTTATAGACATTTCGCCTATAAAATTGAGGTTGATATCGCGAGGCACATTCAGGGCGACGCGCTTCACAAACCAGGTCGAATCAAGTGTAACGTAGAGGTGGCCTACGAAGCCGAAAGATTCGGAATTGAAAGGCGCAAAACCGAGGTCAAGGCAAGATTCGCCTTCAATATCCAGAGTATCAAGCATATAATACTTGTAGTAATCCGGCCCTATCGACGATAGCGGACTGACGAATCGCTGCATCAGCAGGTTGATATTGTCGCGAAAGATGTCAATATCCTGAAAAGACTCGTCTATAAACTGCGAAATGCCCTCTTCGGAAATAATTTCTATCAGACCGGCGCGTTTGTAGCCGGTTATGGACTTGCGTTCTGCCCGCGGCGAATGACGATAGTGGTTGTCGGCTATAATTTCCTCATTATAAAGAGGTAATATAGTACGCCCGCGCACGGAAGTCGAATCTACATAATCGAAAATAAAGTCCACCTGCTTGAGTAGCCAGCTCTGGCGGGCTTTCTCGACGTCGAAGTCGTTGTTGGCAAACATCCGCTGTTCGTATATGTCATACGAGAAATAGTCGTGCAGATAAGGGTCATGGGCATCTCTACGCTCTATGACATTGCGCACAAAGGCCACTGCCGGATTGTCTTTCTTGGTGTAGCGCTCTTTCGTCCGCCCTACGACCACCTCGCCCAGCTCTATTGATGTGGGTTTCAGGAGTATCTCTACCCTGTTTGTACCGCGCTTCAGCTGCCTGTATGCCGTCTCGTAGCCGATGTAAGAAACGGCAAGCACACTGCTGTCGGACGTTGAGTTGAACGCAAACCGTCCGTTATCGTCCGTAGCCGTGCCGATGGTAGTGCCGCGCAGCGCCACCGAAACATACGGCAAAGCTTCGTTCGTAACCGAATCCCTGACGTAACCCTCTACCTGTATTATATACTGTGCATCAGCCACTTGCATCGCAGTCAGCGCGAGACACGCGACCATACACATCCAAACTTTTTGCCTCATTCTTCGTCTTCGTATATCCTAAAACGGCCGCAAAAATACAAAAAAATATCCGAAAAGTTTTGCAGATTAAAAAATAATGCGTATCTTTGCGGTCGCAAAACGGTAAAAGATGTCTCCGCTAAAAAGGAAAAATCTTTTATTGATGCGCGAAGAAGGCCTGTTCGTCTATCGGTTAGGACGCAAGATTTTCATTCTTGAAAGAGGGGTTCGATTCCCCTACGGGCTACAGGATAATTGACAGTTGACAGTTGACAATTGACAATGACAGTAAAGTATTGACAATTAACAATAAAAATAAAAATAAGATGGCTAATCACAAATCATCATTGAAGCGAGTACGTCAGACGGAGGCTCGCACACTGCGCAACAGATATGCTGCGAAAACGATGCGTAACGCATTGAAGAAGATTCGTTTATCGGAGGACAAGGAAGAGACAAAGGCTCTGTTTCCCAAAGTGTGCTCTATGCTTGACAAGCTGGCTAAGAACAATGTCATCCATAAGAACAAAGCGGGTAACCTGAAGTCGAAAATCAGCAAGCACGTCAAAGCTTTGAGCGCCGAGGCGTAGAGACTACCCCTATTGCAGGATGTCTCTACTGAAATTTTGGCCTGTTCGTCTATCGGCTAGGACGTGAGATTCTCATTCTCAAAAGAGGGGTTCGATTCCCCTACGGGCTACAACAAAGGCGACTCAAGGCAGTCGCTTTTTTGTTTTTCAACAATAAATTTTTATCTATGAAGGAAGAAGAAGTAAATGCGAGTAATGAGTATTCATCGAAGAATATTCAAGTATTGGAAGGCCTGGAGGCGGTACGCAAACGCCCCTCCATGTATATAGGCGATACAAGCGAAAAAGGACTGCATCATCTTGTCTATGAAGTAGTTGACAACTCAATAGACGAAGCAATGGCAGGTCATTGCGACAACATCGAAGTGTTTATCAACGAGGACAATTCCGTTACGGTCATCGACAACGGACGCGGTATTCCGGTTGATTATCACGAGAAAGAAGGCAAATCGGCGCTGGAAGTGGTGCTGACCGTCCTGCACGCAGGCGGCAAATTCGACAAAGGCTCGTATAAGGTATCGGGAGGCCTGCACGGCGTGGGAGTGTCGTGCGTCAATGCACTCTCGTCATACCTGAAAGCCGAAGTGCACCGCGACGGCAAAATATACATGCAGGAGTTTTCGATTGGCAAATCCCTCGGCGATATTAAGGAAATCGGGACCAGCGAACATACCGGCACAACCATAGTATTCAAGCCCGATAACACGATTTTCACCGTAACTGAATTTAAATACGAAATTCTTGCCAACCGGCTTCGCGAACTTGCTTATCTGAACGCAGGCATCCGCTTGGAGCTGACGGACAGGCGCTTACAGGATGAAAACGGCGCTTATAAATCCGAAGTCTTCTACTCCAAAGAAGGATTGAAAGAATTTGTGCACTATATAGACCGCGCCAAAGACCTTCTTGTTCAAGAAGTTATTCATATCAAGACCGAAAAACAAAACATCCCTGTAGAAGTGGCCATGACCTACAACACCTCGTACAACGAAAGCGTGTTCTCGTACGTGAACAATATCAATACTATCGAGGGAGGGACGCACTTGACAGGCTTCCGCATCGGCTTGACACGTACATTAAAGAAGTATGCCGAAGATTCCAAATTACTTGAGAAAGTGAAAGTAGAAATCAAGGGAGATGACTTTCGCGAGGGTCTGACGGCTGTTATATCCATCAAAGTCGCCGAGCCGCAGTTCGAAGGACAAACCAAAACAAAGCTCGGCAACGACGAAGTGATGGGCGCTGTACAGATGGCGGTAGGCGAGGCCTTGGGCATCTTTCTCGAAGAACATCCCAAAGAGGCAAAAATCATCGTTGACAAGGTTATTCTCGCGGCAACAGCACGCGAAGCAGCCCGCAAAGCGCGTGATTTAGTGCAGCGCAAGTCGCCGCTGACCGGTGGCGGACTGCCGGGTAAGTTGGCTGACTGTTCATCGAAAGACGCCGCCGTATGCGAGTTATTCCTCGTCGAGGGCGATTCGGCAGGCGGCACGGCCAAGCAGGGGCGCGACCGTAATTTTCAGGCAATACTGCCTCTGCGCGGTAAGATTCTCAACGTCGAGAAAGCTATGGAGCATAAGGTGTTCGAGAGCGACGAGATACAGAATATATACCGTGCGATGGGCGTTACGATAGGCACCGAAGAAGACCCTAAAGAGTTGAATATGTCGAAGTTACGCTATCATAAGGTGATAATAATGACCGATGCCGACGTCGATGGCAGCCATATCGCCACCCTGATATTGACGTTTTTCTTTCGCCGTATGCGCGGGCTTGTCGAGAAGGGCTACGTCTATCTCGCGACGCCTCCGCTCTACCTCTGCAAAAAGGGCAAGACCGAAGAGTACTGCTGGACAGACTTGCAACGACAGCGTTTTATCGACACTTATGCCGCCGGCAATGAAGGACAGGTGCACACACAGCGCTACAAAGGTCTCGGCGAGATGAACGACCATCAGTTGTGGGATACGACGATGAATCCCGAAAACCGCACGCTCAAGCAGATAACGATAGATAACGCCGTCGAAGCCGATACAATCTTCTCCATGCTGATGGGCGAAGAGGTGGCTCCACGCCGCGAGTTTATCGAAGAAAACGCTACGTATGCGAACATAGACGCCTGATTGATTGACAATTGACAATTGATAATTGACAATTAATGCTGCGCCCTCCTCCTGTCATACCGTCATTGCAAAGCGCTTCCGCAAACCGAAAAGAGGATTTCGTCGGCGAGGAGGCTTTGATCAAGCGAGTTGAAAATATCCACTCTCGCGCTTTTGTGGTTGATTCACACGTGGATACGCCTTTATTTTTCAAGTACAGGGATATGGATATGGGACGCGGAGGCAGCATCATGGTTGCGCCTGAAGATATTGACATAGAGGCGGATGGCGATGTGGAATTTGAGCCTGCGGTAGATATACCCAAGATGTACGAAGGGATGGTTGACGCCGTCTGTATGGTGGCTTATCTGCCACAGGGCGAGCGCACGAACGAGCATTCTCAAGAGGCGGTAAAAAAGACTTTTACGATAATCGAATCCATCAAAGAGCAGATAAGGAAAAACTCCGACACGGTAGCTCAGGCGGTTTCGGTCAATGACCTTGTCGGTAATAAGCGCAGCAACCGGAAATCAATATTTATCGGCGTAGAGAACGGTTATGCCATCGGTAAGGATATCGGCAATCTGGAGCGTTTGGCCGGCGAAGGCGTCATCTATATAACGCTCTCGCATAATGGCGATAACGATATATGCGACTCGGCCATAGGCAATTACGAACATAATGGACTGAGTGATTTCGGGAAGCTGGCAGTTCGCTCGATGAACAGGCTGGGCATCGCAGTTGACATTTCGCATACCTCCGAAAAAACATCTTTCGATGTGCTGAATGTCAGCAAATTACCTGTTATTGCCTCGCATTCTGCCGTGAAAGCGCTTTGCGACCATCCGCGTAATATATCGGACAAACTGATGAAGGCTATTGCCGACGCGAACGGAGTGATTCAAGTCTGCCTCTACGACAGGTTTCTGAAGGCCGAAGGCAAGGCGACGGTCGAAGACGCCGTCAATCATATCGACTATATTGTTCGCAAGGTCGGTATTAACCATGTCGGTATAGGCTCGGATTTCGACGGATG
>JAITPL010000091.1 GCA_031289445.1 Tannerella sp. | reverse complement strand
TGAGTTTTGGGGGCAAAGATACAATAATATCATGAATTTTGAGTTATTTTATAATTAAAGTACGTACAAATTTTTGAGATGAACAGGAAAATGAAGAAATGGTTTTATCCGGTTGTGGCGGCTGTGTTTCTGGTCTTTACGCTTTATTCGTGCGGAGGGAGGAAAAACACGGCTACGAGCCGCTTTTACCATTCTCTCAACTCGCGGTACAATATATATTTCAACGGCAAAACATCCTTCGACGCAGCTTTCAAAGCGATGAACGACGGTTATAAGGAAAACTATACCGAGCAGATAGAGATGTTTCCGGTCAGCGGTATCTACAGGAAAGGGAAAACCACTTCGGGAGGCGCTTTCAACCGCGCTATCGAGAAGGGCAACAAGGCAATCAAACTGCACTCCATAAAAGAAAAACCCAAGAAGACGCCGGGCTGGCAGAGCAACCCCGCGCAGGTCAAACTGCAAGCTCAGGAAGAGTTCAATCCATTCACTAAACACTGTTGGTTATTAGTAGCCAAAAGCCATTTCTACAACGGCGATTTCCTTGAGGCCGGCGTAACTTTTTCGTATATCACGAGGCATTTTGCGACCGACGCCGAGCTTATGGCCGAAGCGCGAATATGGCAGGCACGCTGTTATACCGAGATGGATTGGCTTTACGAGACCAATACCTTACTGAAAAAACTTGCCGAGAGCGGCATTCCTTCAAAATTGCAGCCCGAATACGACCGCATGTATGCTGCCTATCTTATCAAAAACAGTCAGACAGAACAGGCTCTGCCTTATCTGCAAAGCTCAATCAAAGCAGAGAAAAACAAACGTCAGCGTTCGCGTCAACGCTATCTGCTCGGCCAACTTTACCAGAATGCAGGTCAGAATGAGGCTGCATACAAGACTTACGGCAAGGTCGCCTCGTCGAATCCTCCCTACGATATCGAGTTTGCTTCGCGCATACGGCAGACGGAGGTTTTCCCCGGCGGCAACTATGAGAAAGTGATAAAGATGTTGCGGCGCATGTCGAAAAGCGACAAGAACAAGGACTATCTCGACCAGGTTTTTTATGCCATGGGCAATGTCTATATGACGCGGCCTGACACGGTAAAGGCGATTGAGTGTTATGTCGAGGGAATAGAAAAAAGTACGCAAAACGGCATGGATAAAGCGATATGCCAGATACGTCTGGGTGATATTTATTTCACTCAAAAAGACTACCTCAAGGCGCAACCCTGCTTTAGCGGCGCATTGTCGGGCATAGAGAAAGAATATAAGGATTACGACCGCGTGTCTCGATTGTCGGCCACACTCGACGAATTAGTAGTGCATTATGAGGCTGTACATTTGCAGGACAGTTTGCAGGCGCTGGCTAAAATGCCTGAAGAAGAGCGATTTGCAGTTATCGACAAGATAATAGCGCAGGTCATTGAAGAAGAAAAGAAAGCTAAGGAGGAAGCCGAGAAAGAGGCCTATCTCGCCGAGCAGCAGGGCATGGGTACATCGACGTTCAATCGCGGCGACGCAAAGAATATGGCGCCGCAGATACCGACGACGGGCGGCGGCGAAGCGGGTGCGTTCTATTTCTATAACACTCAGGTAGTTGCTCAAGGCAAGACGCAGTTTCAGAACAAATGGGGTAAACGTTCGCTCGAAGACAACTGGCGCCGTCGCAACAAAAAGATTGAGTTGATGATGGACGAAGGCGAGGAAGGCATAACGACCAAAGAGCCGTCTGATGATGCAGGTATTGAAGGCGTCGATAGCAGTGCGGATTCATTGCAGTCGGCAGTCGGCGATTCGCTTGCTTCCGACCCCAAATCGCGCGAGTACTATCTACAGCAGATACCTTTCACCGAGGAAGATATGGAGGCCTCGAACGAGATTATCAAAGACGGACTTTATAATATGGGATTCGTTTACAAGGACAAACTCGAAGACGTCAACCTCTCGGTCGGCACATTCGAGGAGCTTGACAGCCGTTTCCCCGACAACAAGTATCGTCTCGAATATTATTATCAGATATATCTTATGGCTCTGCGCTTCAAGGACGTCGCGCTGGCCGAAAAATACAGGGACAAACTCTTGGCCGAGTTCCCCGAAAGCGACTATGCCATAGCCATTTCCGACCCCGACTACGAGAAGAACATGCGTATAATGGACAGCGTGCAGGATTCCATATATGAGGCGACCTATATGAGTTATCTTGCCGAGGATACGGCGACCGTACGCAGTAACTATCTGGAAGTTAGCTCTAAATATCCGCTTGCCACGCTAATGCCCAAGTTTATGTTTATCAACGCATTGACTTACGTGCAGTCGGGCGACGCAGAGCGATTCAAGGAAGAACTGACGGCGTTGACGGAGAAGTATCCCGACGCCGACGTAACAGAGCTGGCCTCCGAGATGCTCAAAGGCTTGCTGCGAGGACGACAGCTGATGAAAGGCAGTTTCACAACGATTACTTGGGATATACGTTTCGGTATGGGCGAGGACGGCGTTATCTCGGCAGCCGATTCGGCCCGCGCTTTCTCGACCGAACAGAACGGACCTCACCGCATGTTGCTGATCTATACAGGCGGCAGCATCGACCGCAACCAACTGCTCTACGCCGTTGCAGCCTATAACTTCGCCAACTTCCGCGTCAAGACTTTCGATATATCTACCGAAGAGGTAGGCTCTCTCGAAATAATGACAATCAGCGGTTTTAACAGTCTCCCGGAGATAATAGAGTACTATGTCAGGATTTACGGCAATAAGGGCTATGCGACGCCGCTCGACAGCCTCGTATCCTTCTTCCCGATATCCGATACCAACTACGACATACTGATGCACGGCAAAACGCTCGAAGAATATATGAATTTCTTTGTCGAGAATTTTGGCGATTCGTCCGAAAAACTTGTCGGTCGCTGGCGTGTGCGCGTTGACGCCGACCGCAAGGCCGAGGAGGATTTAAAAGCTGAAGCGGAGGCAGCTGAAGCAACTGAGGAAGAGA
>JAITPL010000156.1 GCA_031289445.1 Tannerella sp. | reverse complement strand
TACCTGATTTTCATTTACAAGAAACATTGAGAGGTGGCCGTAAACGGTTTCGAGACCGTTAGGATGACGCAACACGAGATAGTTGCCATAACCGTATCTTTCGAAGCTTTTGATGCGCACTTTGCCGTCGAAAGAGGCGCGAATAGTATCGCCCTTATTAAGGTCGAGGTCTATGCCGCGATGCATGCGGCGACGGCGAAGGCCGTATTTCGACGTAACCCTGACATGATTGTCGATAGGCATGACAAATGATTGGCAGGCTATGGTATAGGATTCGGGAAATTCGATATTGGTTGTTAGGAAGGGATTGACATGGAGAGTATCCCAGTTGCCTACATATATTTCGTCGGCTGGGAACATAAGGCTTTCGCGCGACAGTTGACGGTTGTATTCTTCGAGCCGCTCAATAGCCAGTCCGTCTGAAGCCACAATAGAAGGCGTAACAAGTCGAGCCATCATTTCTGAGGCTTGACGGTCAATCAGGGGGACGCTTGTCGGCGGCGTCGCTTCCTGTGTCCTGTTATTTTTCTTCTGACCCGAAGCCGCCATATTGACGCCTGTCAACATGCAGCAACTAATCAGGATAAGGTAATGTATCTTCATCTTCATATTGCTAAATAAAGGTAAAGAGAGCCTGCTTTTTCGGCAAGTTCTCTACGAAAGTTGACTGCAAAAATAAATATTACTTCTTAGACTTCCAAATTTTTTCAAACAAAAATGCCTGATTAATACTGTATTCTCTTAATAATCGGTATTTAATATATTGATTGTCAGTATATTATCCAAAAACATGTTTTACAACATGTTTTTGGATACTGCTTCTTTTTTTCGAGCTTATTTCAGATTTTGTTTGATTAGTCTTACAGGCCCGAACAGTCCGGCGGGTTGCAGCGGCGAATCCTTGCGGTGATAATACCAGAGATTGAATGTTTTGCGCCCTTGCGAGGGGCGGGCCTGATTTTTCAGAAACCATTCGGGGAAGGCTTTCATGGCGTGCCCGCTTGCGCCCTGGTCGCTGCCCCACTCAAAGTCGGCCTCATACTGCTCGTCGCCTATCAAGCGGTTTGCCCAGTTATTAGTAACAGAAACGGCGATTTTGTTGGCGCCCGGTTTAAGGAAGGGCGTTATGTCGGCTTTGTAAGGCTTGGCCCACAGTACACCTGCGTTCTTGCCGTTAATTTCCAGCTCGGCAATATCTTCCAGTTCGCCCAAATCAAGGACAACGCGCTTATTATCAGATATATCGGAAGCGTTAATTTGAATCGTTTTCTTATAGGTTGCAGTGCCTGAAAAATACTTCAACTCATTGTCGTTCGTTTTGCTGAAATCAACTAATTGCGAGAACTTACGGCTGAAAGGCTTATCTAATTTAGGCTGAAAAGCCACATCCCATGCGCCTTTTATCTCTATCTGCGTTTCATCGGTTATCTCTTTTTCGGGCAAAACGGCGTATTTATGATTCTTGTGATAGGGGAAGACAACTATCATCGTCTGGTCGGGCAGAAGATTCAAGTCAATAAAAATAGAATCGCCTGCCTGTCTCCATTTGCTTGTCTGGCTGACAGTTCCAAGGTAAGGATCCCACAGCTCGGGAACACGGTCTTTAACAGGGAAGCGGTAGGTTTTTACTGTCTCTTTGCGGGGGTTAAGAACGAAGAATATCTCTGCTTCGGGCGTCCGGCGATGGGAGGAATAATTGCGTGTAGCCACAGGCGAGCCTTGTTGAAGCAGCATCTGGCAGCGGGCGAGGTAGGTAAAGAATGCCTTTGCGGGATGTATCCATGTCTGGAAACGGCTGAAATGCGTACCCCACCAACCCATGCCCATACCGGGCTGGTAGCGGTCGTCGAAGGGCTGATGCACCCAGTGATGCAGGTAATAGAGGTTGTATCCCGCGGCAAATCCACCGTCAACCGGATGTTTCAGCCATGCAGGGTCTTCGGTATAATTGCTGTTGTCGGGGCTGCCTGTCAGCGCTTCGGCGGCATAGATACGTTTATTGAAATCCACAACTGCCTGCTCCATAGAATAGTTCTTGCCTATATAGTCGGAGCCGGACCAAAATTCATTCACCGGAATATCCGATAAAGACGTACCTTCGTAAGTGCTGAAAGGTCCTCCGTAAGGCTCCCAATATAGTTGCAGACCGTATTTGTGCAGCATTTCGCGGGCAACCTGCCAGCCGTTATCGGTAAAGAGACGGTTTACTACATCGTCATAATCATCAATGAAAATTTTCAAATCGGGCTGATCGGCTTCAAATTTCGGGCTTGACCAGGCGGTGAAGTGGCAATCAATTTCTTTCTTTGTAACGAACTGATAATAAGCAATCCAAGGCAGAGGGTCATAAGCCTTGATGCGTATAAATTCTTCGCGGAAACGCGGCGTCCAACTCTGATAGCCCGACTCGTAACTGTCCACCCAAATATATGTAAACGACTTGCCGAAATACTCGCCGATATGCTCTTTGAGCGGTTCAAGCAGTTGTGTCCAGTGATAGATATTGTCTTCGCGGCTCATCTTATCCACTTCCCAAGCCTTGCCGATGATGTCGTCGGGCAGGGGGTGAGGGTGCGACATGGTAGGGGCATAGCCGTAGCGGTAAATAACCCATTTACCGGCTAAAGGCGTCCATCGCAGCAGTCCGTCCTTATTCATAAACGGCGAAATATCTACTATATCCTCGACGGTAACATCGGGTTTATCGGGCACTGCCATCACGGCAATATCCCAGTACAGATGCGCCTTCCAAGGTTTGTAACCCGGAGTATAACTATGGTCGTAGCCGGTAAAATCCGGCAGTTCGGGGCGTGCAAGCGTCAGACTGACGTCGCCACCGTTCGCATCCAAAGTCGTTATGCTGCTGACGATGGCTTTCATACCGCGTTCTTCGGTAATCCAGGGGCCGCCTGTCGTGGAATATCCGGGCGTACCGTGCAGACCGAGTATCAGTCCAAGTCGGTCGGCTTCCTTTGCCGCGTGTTTTACGGCGTCCCAGTAAGCGGGACTGCGGAAAGTCTGTTCAGGCCAAGGGTTGTTATCCATCGGTGCATGAGAATTCTGTACCGACGAGGCGATATTGAAAATCGTCGCGCCGCCGATTCCGGCCTCTTTCATGGCTTCCAAGTCCTTGCTTATGCCTTCCTTGCGGAAATTGCTGCCAAGCCAGTGCCACCACACGTGCGGACGATAATCGTCGCTCGGCGCATTGAATTTTTGTGCCAGCGATTGCAGTGTTTCAGCCGAGCTGCCTTGCGCCGACAGGCTTTGATTTCCCGATAATCCGAGGAGGGAAACACTCGTAATAAAGAGCAATAATTTAGTTTTCATACCTATGTAATTTGCTGCAAATATAAGAATTATTTATTAACTTTGCGAAAAAAATTGACGCTTATGGAAGCAAAAAAAACAAGAAAACTGCCTTACGGCATGTCGAATTTCGAGCGACTTATCACGGAAAATTTCGTGTATGTCGATAAGACACGGTTCGTTGAATACATTGAAAATGAACCTAATAGCAACTTATTCTTTACCCGTCCGCGCAAGTTCGGCAAGAGCCTGTTTCTCAACATGCTGTCATG
>JAITPL010000111.1 GCA_031289445.1 Tannerella sp. | reverse complement strand
CTTGCGGAAATGGAATCTATCATGCGGCAGATGCATAAAATCAAACCCGGCGATGAGGCCGATTTTGAGGTAAGCTCTCTGAAAGCGGCTCTTTCCATGTTGGACACCATTATGGCTGTGCTTTCGGCATTTCTGGTTGCCATAGCCGCCATATCGCTCATCGTCGGCGGAATCGGCATCATGAACATCATGTACGTAACCGTTACCGAACGGACACGCGAGATAGGACTGCGGCGTTCGCTGGGCGCAAAAAACAGGGATATTCTTCGCCAATTCCTGTTCGAGAGCGCTATGCTCAGTCTGGCAGGCGGCGTTATCGGCATCATTTTTGGGCTTTTGCTGTCGGCATTGATATTATTTGCGCTTGAGATGAGCGCCATGTTCAGCATTACCGCCGTGGTGGTATCCTTTGTTGTATGCGCAACAATCGGTATATTTTTCGGTTGGTATCCTGCCAAAAAGGCGGCGGCACTCGACCCGATTACAGCGTTGAGGTATGAGTAAAAATCGTATCCTCTTAAAATATTCCCCCCGCTCGTTTGTCTCCAACAGTAGATACCCATGCGGGCAAATGTTAAATTGATTAAATTAAACACAATATGAAAGAGTTCAAAGAACAGCCTGCATTTCCGGTAGAAATCAGGATTAACAAATTGGCTTGCGACGGTTGTGGCGCGTGTGCCACGATTTGTCCTAACAGCGTGCTTGTGCTGAAAGACATTTCAGACGAAGAGATAGCAGCGTTGTCGTTTATGGGAAGACTTTACGTAAGATTGAAGGGCAAAACGAAATCTTACGTGAGTGACCCCGATTCTTGTATAGCTTGCAGGCGATGCGAGAAAATATGTCATGAGCGTGCAATTCGAGTTGGAAGAAAGGATTAAATGAATAAGATTCAAGGATATGAATTGCACGGAATGTAAGGGATTTAAGGCTCGCAGCGTATTTCAGGGAAAAAGCACGAAAGGCGTTTGCACCGAGATACTTGGATTGTTCGACCAATTGAATATTCCACAATCCGAACAGCTTATTCTACTGAATATGGCAGATAAGCGATTAGACTGTAAGGGTTTCAAAAATATTCTGTTTAGCCTTTGCAGACAATCCAAATCACGGAAACAAATCAATTAAACCATGCTTTTGCTGTCGATAACGGAAAGCAGCAGGCGGATTGCGGTTTCACCAAAAAGCGGCTACGCTCGATCCGATTACGGCGTTTCATAGAAGACATTCCAAGTCTTGAAGACTTGGAATGTCTGCCAGTCACTTCAATTGTAGTCAGATAGACGAATCGCAAAGTAAAAACAAAATTTACGCTCTCGAAACTCCTGACTCGGTAAAGTATTTATTGCTGATAATCTGTAATTTATGGAAATATTCTCTGAGAGCCTTATTGTATAAAGTACAATAAGTATAATATGATGATATTTCATGTAAGTATTGATTATTAGCATATTGTATAACATAAAATAGGCGATTGAATAAGGTCAGGAGGTCTGAGTTTCTAATTTCTACCTTATAATTTGGGCAACCGCAAGAGTCGCCCCTACTTTCTACCTTCTAACTTTTACCTTCTAACTTCGCATTGTAAGAATATTGAAGCGTTTACAATAAATAGATTGAAAATGCGTTATTATCATTATAACAAGTGATTTTAAGAACGCATGCTACGATTGATTTTTTTATTACTGGCTTTGTTGATGACGTCGGTCGCCGCTGTTAATGCGACTGACGCCTCTGCCTACGCCCCTAAATCGGCGCTGGCTGAAGGTCGTTGGGTGAAGATAAGCATCTCGGAATCAGGATTTTACAAACTCACATACTCCGACCTGAAAAAGATGGGCTTCGCAAACCCCGAAAAAGTATCTGTCCACGGTTACGGAGGCTGGCCCTTAGACGAAGCCTTCTCAAACGGAGGATATGTGGATGACGTCCCTGCCGTACCTGTCTGGCGAGGCACCGACTATCTGCTGTTCTACGGCAAGGGAACGGTGAAATGGACATACAACGGCATCGACAAGACTTTCACGCACGAAAACAATGCCTACGCCACCAAAGGATACTACTTCGTAACCGACGCGACCGACGCCAAGGAAGTTGCAACGGCGACAGGAGACAATTCGGCCGGCGGCGTACAAACCATCGACACTTACGACGATTACATGCTGCATGAGATGGATAAAGTGTCCTTGACCAATCCCGGACGCCCCAACTCCGGTCGCGAACTCTTCGGCGAGAGTTTTGACGCCGGCGGTACACAGTCGTTCACTTTCAATATTCCCGGCGTCACGGCCGACGACGGATTGATTGACTTCCGTTTTGTAGCCAAGATAAAATCGGGGACAGGGACGGTAACGATGAACGTTTTCGACAGCGAGGTTACGGCTTCGGGCAAATTATATCAAAACACAAACATTTATACGGCGGCCACAAGCGTGCAGCCCGCAGTCAAATGGACCGGCGCCAAATCCGAAAAGACCGACGTCTATATATCTTTCGATATGAGCGGTCAGACCGCCAACCTCGATTACATACGCCTGCAGATGAAGCGCGTACTGCAACCCTACGGCGCCTGCACATTCTTCCGCAGCATACAGTCCGAAAACGCCGCCGCAAAATTCGTAATCAAAAACGCCAGTGCCGATTTGCTGGTGTTCGACGTTACCGACGAAGATATAAAGTTGGTAGAGACGACACTGAGCGGCACGGAAGCCACTTTCACGATACCGGCTCAAGCATTGCGGGAGTTTGCCGTCGTCGATAAATCACAAAAACTGCCGACGCCCGAAACCATAGGCGTCATCGAGCCGCAAAACCTGCACGGAATGGAGCAGCAGGACATGATAATACTGACGCCCGAAGCTTTCGTTGCCGAGGCAGAGCGGCTGGCACAGGTGCATCGCCTGCGCGACAACCTGAAAGTCGCCATAGTAACGCCTGAAAAGGTATATAACGAATTTTCGAGCGGAGGGCAGGAAGCAACCGCCATACGCCGCTTTATGAAAATGTTTTATGACAGAAGCAAGGCCGCGGACGGCGACGGTACAAACGCTCCGAAACATTTGCTGCTTATGGGAGACGGACGATGGGACAACCGCAAACTGTCGGACGTCTGGAAAAACTCCTCCGACAACTATCTGCCGACCTATCAATCGCATGAATCAATCGCCGAAAACTCCTATACATCCGACGACTATTTTGCTTTTCTGGATGATGAAGGCGCAAATCCTGTCAGCGCCACAATGCGCATCGGCGTGGGACGCTTTCCGGTCAACACCCTCGCGCAGGCAAGGAACGCAGTGGACAAAGTCATCGGTTACATCGAGAGTTCGCGCTCCGGAGCATGGAAAAACAAACTCGGCTTCGTAGCGGACGACGGTAACAATAACGACAGCGACGCCCGCATACACATGCGCGATATTGATTCTCTGGCTCGATATGTAGAAAATCATCACCCCGAATTTCTGTCGAAAAAACTCTATTTCGACGCCCACAAAATCAGCTATACAGGCGGCAAACCGACCTATCCCAGCATACGCACCGGTCTGCAAAAGGAACTCAAGGAAGGACTGCTCATACTCAACTATGTAGGCCACAGCGACGCGGTCTCCTGGGCCGAAGAAAAAGTCATGACCCAGAGCGACATAAATAATTTCACCTATCGCAACCTGCCTCTGTGGATAACCTCGTCATGCGATTTCACCTGCTTTGACGCGCCTACCAACTCGGCAGGCGAAGATGTCTTTCTCAACCCCAAAAGCGGCGGCATAGCGCTCTATACCACTTCGCGCGTTGCCTACAGCGACCCTAACGCGGTAATACACAAACTCTTCATACGCGAATTACTGGAGAAAAACGAAGACGGCAGGCACAAGACGCTCGGCGAGGCGATGATGAACGCCAAGAACGACTACAAGGTCGAGCAAATCATGACATTCGTGCTGATAGGCGACCCCGCCATGCGTCTGGCCTATCCCGACGATTTCGCGATGGAGATAACGGAGATAAACGGACAAGCTGTAAGCGAGACGCCCGCCAATTTCAGGGCGCTCGAAAAGATAACCGTCAGCGGACAGGTGAGCCGGCACGAGGGCGGTCGCATAGACGATTTCAACGGCCTGCTCTCGACGACCGTCTTCGACAGTCAGAGCACCATCCAAACGCTTAACAATGCCAATATCGGCGAGTTTTCATATACCGACTATCCGAACGTTATTTATATGGGCAACGCAACGGTTCAAAACGGCCGCTTCGACTTCACTTTCATGCTCCCTAAAGACATTTCCTACTCAAACGAAAAAGGCAAAATCAGCCTCTATGCGGTGGACGAAACCAACGGAATAGAAGCCAACGGAGCATACAAAAACTTCACCGTGGGAGGCACTGCCGACACGGAAATAAGCGACGCCGACGGCCCCGAAATTCGCGCGATATACCTTAATACTACCGACTTCACAGATGGCGGCGAGGTCAATCCTACGCCTGTCTTCGCAGCCGTCGTATGGGACGAGAGCGGCGTCAACACAGGCGGCAGCAGCATTGGCCACGACATCACCCTCACCATCAACGACAATCCCAACATGATATACTCGCTTAACAGTTACTACGAGACCTACCTCGCAGGCAACAGCGGCGAAGGGATAGTGCGCTTCCCTGTACCGCAACTCGAAGCAGGCAAGTACAAAGCGGAATTCAAGATATGGGACATTCTCAACAATTCCAGCACGCAGGCCTTCAATTTTGTAGTCAAAGACAACTATCGCGCCGACATACTCAATCTCACCGCCGGCCCCTCGCCCGCCGTCGATTACGCTACATTCATGATTACTCACGACATGCCCGAATCGTTGATTACGGTTGAGATTGAGGTGATGGATTTGAGCGGACGCCTGCAATGGAAGCATACCGAAACAGGCTCTTCGGAGATGTTCGATTCATACACTGTCAAGTGGAATCTGACTAACGGCGCCGGTGCAAGGCTGCGACCGGGCGTCTATGTCTATCGCGCCACAGTTCGCACAGGCAAGACAACCGAAGTGTCAAAATCAAATAAAATAATCGTCATGGCACAATAAAGAGGCCTAATCACAGTTTATTCAGTACAAACAAAATTTTTTTTTAAGACATGAGATTTTTTAGGTTAATAATAATTATTACAGGCTTAGGTTTA
The DNA here is from genome assembly GCA_031289445.1 of Tannerella sp. Taxonomy (GTDB): domain Bacteria; phylum Bacteroidota; class Bacteroidia; order Bacteroidales; family Tannerellaceae; genus Tannerella. Next base: position 2,683 of record JAITPL010000111.1, on the reverse strand, counting down.
GCAATGGTAATGAATGCGCAGGATGATGACACAAAAAACATGTTCAGTCCTATCAATACGGCTGTTCCTTCCTTGTCGATTGCTCCCGATGCGCGAGGCGGCGGTATGGGCGACAACGGCGCCTCAACTCTTCCCGACATATCCTCGCAGTTCTGGAATCCCTCCAAATATGCTTTTATGGAGAGCAAGGCGGGGGTCGGGCTGTCATATACCCCCTGGATGCGCAAGATTGTAGGCGATGTGGCGCTGGCATATCTGTCTGGATATTACAAGCTCGGTCAGTACGACCAGCACGCTATCGGCGCCTCGCTGCGTTATTTCTCGCTTGGCGAAGTGCCGCTCACTACTTACGGAGGCGATGTTTACCAGAATATCAATCCCTACGAGATGGCTGTGGATATGAGTTACAGCATCAAGCTGAATGAAGGCTTCTCGCTTGGCGTCGCCATGCGTTATATACGCTCGGATATGGGCGCGGGCGTCGATTACGAGCTGACGCCGGGTAACTCGTTCGCCGCCGACCTCAGCGGATACGGCGAGAAGTATCTCGCGATAGGCAACAGCGAGTGCCTGTGGAGCGGAGGCTTCAATGTATCTAACATGGGCGCAAAGGTGTCGTACGACGAAGGCGGTACCAACCAGTTTATTCCTACCAACCTGCGTATAGGCACAGGTCTGTTGATGCCGCTTGACGAATACAATCAGCTTGGTATCTATTTCGACGCCAACAAGTATCTCGTGCCGACAGAACCTATCCGCAGAGAGAACGAAAATGACGACGCATTCCAAAAACGCAAGGACAATTATAACGAGATGAGTTTCGTCAAAGGTATGATAAAATCGTTCAGCGATGCACCCGGCGGTTTCAATGAAGAACTGAAAGAGATAAATATCTCGGTAGCAGCCGAATATAACTATCTAAGTCAGTTTTTCGTGCGCGGCGGTTATTTCTACGAAAACCAGATGAAGGGTAATCGGCAGTATTTCTCGGTCGGCGCAGGCATCAGGATGAATGTCTTACAACTCGACGCCGCCTATCTTATCAGCACCGTCCAGAGTAACCCGCTCGACCAGACCTTTCGTTTCACGCTATCTTTCGATATGGACGGACTGAAAAATCTCTTCGAGTAATTTCTTTGACGGCTATGCGTATAGGATTCGGATATGACGTGCATGTTTTGGTTGCCGACCGCGAACTTTGGCTCGGCGGCGTCCTCGTTCCGCACACCCATGGCCTGCTTGGCCACAGCGACGCCGACGTCCTGATACATGCCATCTGCGACGCCCTGCTCGGAGCTGCCAACATGCGCGACATAGGCCACCATTTCCCCGACACATCTTCGGAATACAAAAATATCGACAGTAAGATACTGCTCCGCAAAACAGTAAGCCTCTTGCGTTCCGCAGGCTATTCTATATGTAATATCGATTCGACGATAGTAGCCGAACAACCCCGCCTCAATCCCCATATCCCTGATATGCAACAGACCCTTGCCGACGCGATGAACATCCCTGTCGGCGATATATCAATCAAAGCCACCACTACCGAGAGTATCGGCTTCACAGGTCGCAAGGAAGGCATTGCCGCATATTCGGTAGCGCTGATAGAACAGCTTCCCAAAAGTCAAGAGTAGGCTATCGGCAGAAGTTCTTTGGCGGAGGGTGAGATAAGGGTTTGATTGCGGCCGCACATCAGGATGCGGAGGGTTTGGCCGTAGCGACGCTCTGTTTCTATCAGTACCTGACGGCATGAGCCGCATGGCGAGATGGTTTCGCAGACCTCGTCGGCATATATGGCCGCAAGTGCAAGGGTTACAGGCGGAATGTCGGGATACGACGCTCCTGCGGCAAACAAGGCTACTCTCTCGGCGCACAAGCCCGATGGATAGGCTACATTCTCCTGATTGCAACCTTCCACTATCCTACCGTCCTGCAAGCGTACAGCAGCCCCTACCCTGAACTTCGAGTAAGGCGCATAAGCGCGTCCGGCAGCACTCAGAGCCGCCTCTCGCAAAAGGCGGTCGTCAACGTCCAACTCCGATGTCAACACCGTTTTCAAAAATATTTCAATTCGTACTTCTTCCATCTTTAGCAATGTCTATTGATTGAATTACAAAAGTAATCATTTTTTTCTTCATCGTTCTATAATTTGTGATTTACAATTAATTTTTGTACCTTTGCCGCCGTTTTTTAATCAAATTTCAAGAGAATCGACTATGCAACTATATATGCGTATATTTTTTACATCTCTTATCCTTGCAGTATGCTCCCTGACAATAACGGGGCAGCAAGCTACACGTATGCCGCAGTTTGAAGAGTACATAAAGAAATATAAGGCGCTGGCTATTCAACAGCAACAGGAATACAAAATACCTGCAAGTATCACGCTGGCACAGGGATTGCTCGAATCGGGTGCGGGCAACAGTCGATTGGCTACTCAGGCAAACAATCATTTCGGCATCAAATGCAAGGAAGAATGGCGCGGCAAACGCATCTACCACGACGACGACGCCAAGAACGAATGTTTCCGGGCCTACAAGTCGGCCGAAGATTCCTACCGCGACCACTCTCTCTTCCTCGCCAATCGCAAATATTACGTCTCGCTGTTTCGTCTCGACATCTACGACTACAAAGGCTGGGCTTACGGTTTGCAGAGTTGCGGCTACGCTACCGACAAGTCCTA
>JAITPL010000050.1 GCA_031289445.1 Tannerella sp. | reverse complement strand
GACAAATGGCGTAATAGCCCCAGAGTGCGCTTGTCCCCAATATCAAAACGCCGGAGACCACGAAAAGGACAACAGAACTTAGCCACAACCAACTTGCCGCTATCGTAGCTACGGCAAGTGCACTTATCGGAATGGCAATCGTCAAAACCCTCGTCGAAACCCTTGCAGGATTTGAAAAGTTAATTTTCTCCTTATTTGGCGACTTTGGTATGTGCCGCGACTTTCGTATGTGCCGCGATTTTGCTATGTATTGCGACTTTGCCATGTTCAGCGACTTTGCTATGTTCCGCGACCATCTATCTGGATTGGAACGGGCAATAGTTATTCGCAGGAAACAGAGAGACAGCGCTATCCCTGCAACCAAGCCGGTAGCGATACTGGGGATGGAAGGATAGACGGTGAAGCCATCGGTATGAGTAGCTCCTTTCCAGACGTTGCCAAAGAGCCACATTATCAGCCCGGTATAGAGTAATCCCAAGAGCACTCCCGCTATTGACGACGCCAAAACCACGGGATATGATTCATGCCACAGGATGCGTATGATTCGTTTGCGTGAGTAACCGATTGATTGCAAAACATTTATCTCGTTTTGACGCTGAAACAGCATTTCGGAGACAGGCGCCTTCATAAGTAGCATGGCGGCGATGATGATAAAGAAACCGAGAGATAGAAAAAGTCCGGCAAAATCGACGCCGTTTTGGGCGGCAAACATACTCGAAGCGCGGGGGGAAATCAACTGAATACCAAACATTTCAGGCCTCAAAGCCGAGAGTTCGGGTCGGGCGTTGGCTATGCGTACGGCGGTCGCTGTTCCGGAGGTATTGCTCCAGTCGGGGGCCAAGGCGTTGTAGGCGACTATCGCTTTGGGAGCGTTTCGATAGAGTTCCCAGTAGCGTTCGTCTTCGTCGGTTATCAGATCCATGTTGACAGGCAGGTCGCTGTCCCAGTCGGTGCATTTTTCCACATCCGACAGACCGGGAAAGTGGGCGCTCAGAGTGCTGTCTGCCAGTATTTCCTGCAAGGGTACGATGCGCTTGACCTTCAATGTTAGCGAATCTTCTATCAGCGTTTTCAAATCCTTTGATTTATAGTAGCTTACGCTGACTTTATCGCCTGCCGCCACATTCAGGCGACCGGCTGAATAATCCGAAAGAATGATTTCGTCGTTCTGCAGGACCTCGCTTTTATAGCGGTCGGTAGCGGTTATGAAAGAGTAGGGGATGCAGCTATCTGCGGCCTGCATGTTGTTGGCGAGGTATGAGAACAGTCGGTTAGGCGCTTGATTATCAGCGGATATAGCTTGCACGACATCTTGCTGCAAGAAAACGCGGTCGGAGGTAAGTTCCGTAAAATCAGCATGTTGCAAAGCCTTCAAACCCGAAAACCGATATTCCCAAGCCTCTGCAAACTCATCCTCGGTAATGGATTTGCTTGAGAGGATAAGATTTATTTTGCCTTTAACTTCAAGATTTTCAGCAAGTTCGGCGCGGTTAACAAAGACGTTGAACGGTATTGTCTGTTCGTTTTTGAGGCTTAAATTGCCGCCTTCGTTGGCCTCAACGACGCCTGAGACAGCGAGGCGCAGAGCGGTAGTATAGTTTTCGGTAACGAAGAGTGAGCCTGAAGGAACGAGGCCTGTAGCGGGCAGTCGCAGTGCGAGGGCGTCGCTGCCGTGTTTATGCCCAAAGTAGTCGCTTCCGAGTTCCCCGGCCAAAGCTTTGTTGATTTTCATCATGCCCGGCTGCACTTCGATATGGTCGTCGCCAAACACATAGACAGGTATAAGTTTGCCTTGATGGGAGATAAATCCGTTGACGAGCAATATACCCTGTGCCGATGAGCGCAGTAGGGGTGCGGTCATAATCTCGTCGGAGATAAAGGAGTTATACGAAAAGATGATTGTTTCGGCGTCGCCAAGACGCTCTGCCACACGTTTGGCAAGCGTTGTTCTGACCGAATCGCCAACGAGCATGCTGCCTGTGATAACCGCCACGGTAATCATCACAGCGGCAGCCATCAGACGGTAATAGCGAGCATAGTACCGGATGTTACGATAAGTCAAACTGCTGAAATTCATTGCAATACGCCGTCTTTAAGGGTTAGTATGCGATGAGCGGTTGCGACCGCCTCTTCGGAGTGTGTTACCATGATTATGGTTGTTCCCAGAGAGCGGTTGATTTCGGACAGCAGCGAGGCTATCTTACTCGCATTCTCGCTGTCGAGCTGCCCTGTAGGCTCGTCGGCCAGCAGCAGCGAAGGTTTCATAAGCAACGCACGGCAGATAGCAACGCGGCTGGCTTCACCTCCCGACAAAGTTGGCGGATATTGTTCGGCTACATGCGCTATATCGGTGATTGCGAGCAACTTGCGGGCATAGTCCATTTGTTCCTTGTCGGCCTTAGAGTTAGATGCCAGTGCAGGTAGCAGGATGTTTTCGAGAGCCGTGAACTGCGGCAGCAGGCGGTGGTCTTGAAAGACGAAGCCGATCTCGCGGTTGCGTATCTGTGGCAGTTCGGTCGAAGCCTCCGTAATATCCAGTCCGTTCAATAAATAGCGTCCCTTATCCGGTTGGAGCAGTGCGCCAAGAATCGACAGCAGCGTAGTCTTGCCGGAGCCTGAAGGGCCTTTGACGGCTACAAACTCGCCCTTTTCTACTCTCATATTGACACTGCGCAACACGTGATTGGACTTTGCTGCCCCATCGTCATAATACTTCTCTATATCAGTCAGTTCTATAAACATAATCATTGAATTAAAGGCACAAATGTAGTGATAAATTAGGGAATTAGGCAGACATTCCAAGTCTTCAAGACTTGGAATGTCTTTGAGGGTGGAACGTCTTCGAGGTAATGACGTTGTACATGATTGCATCGGTAGGGGCGACTTTGTTCGGCGAAGTCTCCAGACTTCGTCGTGTTAGAAGCAAAGCTCCCGCTTTGCAAGTCCTGCAAGGCTTCAGCCTTGCTTTTAGCTTCGACATAGCGAGACGCTATGCCGAACAAAGGATGCTACGCCATCAATGCGTGTCCCCTTCTACTTTCTACCTTTATTCCCTTCTACCTTCCCAAAAGGCCATCAAAGCCATACTTTCGGAGGTTGAAAACCCAAGCAAAAAACGCTAATTTATGTTAACACAACCCCTCCAATCATAAATATACTTAATTATATGAAGTTTCTTGCGAGAAAAGTTGCGGGGTTGAAAAATAGTTCGTACATTTGCATGATTTTTGAAACTAACAATCGGCAATTTTGTAGGAAACTGCCAACTTTTTTTGAATATGAATTGTAATTTAGAATAATAGATATATGAAAATGAAACGAATAGCGTTAGCGCTGCTCAGCTTTATCTTTTTCGCAGCGTGTAACAACGACAAACCGATTCCGGATCCTGTTGATCCCGTTATTAACCCCCCTGTAGGAGACGGCAAGTCTATATCCCTCAGGATTCTTGTGCCTGCCAATGCCGTTACCACTTACGCAGGTGAAGCGGCTTCTGATAACGAGAATCATATCGACACCATCTATGTCGATCTGCGCCAAGTCGGCGGTGCCCATGACGGCAGCGACACGATTATCAACTCAAAAAAGTTTCACCGCGGCCCAGATGGTGGTATGATTGGCGTACCCTTAGCTAACGACTCCGTCATCACCGTAGGCTACGAAGTCGATAACATAATGGACGGTAATACTCTGTACGCTGACGTCTATGCCAACCGCAAAGTTCCCAACATTATCACCTCCGAAATAACTCTGCCCATTCCGCCTACGTTGCCTACGCCGGCTACATCATTATATATGAGCGGCCGGGGTAAACTCACGCAAGATGCGGCGTCCGGCGCCTACAAGGGAACTATACACATCATCCGCAACGTAGCCAAGCTACGTGTCAACGTATCGCCGCATACTATAGTACTCCCAAGCGACTTGACGATTAACTATAGTAATATCAAAGTGCAAATACTGAACGTCGCAAACAAGACCTCGCTCTGGGATACCGACGGAGACGGCGCAGTCACACCGGTTTATTTTAACTATCTCGAGCACACGAACCCTAGCGCATCGGCAGGACAAATCGACTCCGCATATATATATGAGAATGAACAAAGCAATTCCGTTTACACTGATGTTGACAAGAGGACGCGGGTTAAATTAACACTCCCGACTAGCTCCCCTACCGAAGGCTCCAAAACCGCCGAATACACCTTCGATCTCTTCACAAACGGATCTTACAGGATTTTCCGCAACTATATCTATACACTTGACATAAAGGTACGCGGGCAGAGCCTTGATCCGGTCATCACCCTCAGCGCCCTACCATGGGACGACGTGAATGTTACCAGCCCGATACTCGGCACCTACCTGACTACAAGTACTTCGGAGATAAGTTTTGACGCTAACGGCGAGGCATGGATTGACTTCTGTACCGATGCCCAAGCAGTCTATTTCAACTTTTCGGATTTTAACGATAACAACTCTTGTGAGATTGGCACTGTTACTACTACCGATCTTCAGCCTAAGGGTATAGACGAAGTGCTTCCGGGACAATTGCCGCTTGCGCCCGCAGGGTTCAAGGACGGACAGATACTGCTCGACCAGCAGCATTGCGGTCGCTTCGGCTTCAAGTTACCTACCAGCATGTCCAGCGGCTCGGTCAATTTCAGCGGCTCTATCTGTATGAGAGCAGGTAATATAGTCAAGTGTCTCAACTTCCCTGCAACACGTTCCTACGATGCTCACTACATTATAGGCGATACACTGCCGGGTAGCCCCGCTTCGGAGCAATATAAATTTGCGTCCGTTCAAATAGATAACGGCGATATTGCTCACGGTGGTTGGCTCAAACTATCAAAGAACAAACAGTGGAATTCGAGCGAAATGCTTTCTGATTATCCCACAGGCAGCCCGCTTACGAATCTCTATCTGCATTTGGACGAGAATCTAGACGGCTTTACCCGTACCGGATCTGTTACCGTAATAACAAGTAACGGCACGGAAAAGAAAATAGCTATCTCACAACTATCGGCTATACCTATTGGTATGTATGATTATCAGAGTTTGTTTGCTGGTGATGATGGAAACTATAATCGCATGCTCTATACCGAACAGTTGTATGAATACACGGCAATGCCGATTTTTTCACCAACAGATGCCCCCTTGTTAGGTAATAACATTTACAATGGTTGGAGTGAAATATGGAATACTGTATTGATAGCTCCTCATCCTGATAACACATTTGGTGATTATACTTATGAGGCGATTAACTATTGTCGTAATAAGAACAGAGGCTCCTCTGATGGTGGCTCTTATGATGGAAGTCTTTTGTGGCATTTGCCGTCGCAAGCACAATTAATGGCTATGTATGTATTCTATAACGCATACAAGGATCATCATACCGCAAACTTCCTGTATAGATCATCCGATGGAGCTGTAGTAGAGCCTTTCTATTGGAGCAGTACAGCTAATGCGACTTACAAGATTAGCCCTAATAAAGAAGCTCAGTATATTGACTTCCGCTACGGCAATACAGGACACAGAAAGTCAGACACCCAGATGATAGCTCGCTGCGTCCGTAGTAAGGGTGATAAAGGTATATCTCCTTCGGCCTTTATGGACACAATCTGCCCGACAATAAACTTCTCGGCGCCTTACCCTCTCACAGTAGATTCTATGCCTACAACAAGGGCGAATTACTATACCGAAGATCCCAAGACTATCATCAATAGTTTTTTTGGCGACGGAACTGAGGACGGGGTGAATAACGCGAAGGTCTTTTGGAAGTTGCAAGTAGCAGTCAGGGATACTTCGATAGCTAATGTAACATGGGCTACGGCTGCCACACTATGCGCGTCATATACCGAGAACGGAACGAGCACGGCTCTCCCCGCTTGGCGTTTGCCGACCCAGCGCGAATTGATGGCTATCTGGATAGTACAGGATGGTCTAAAGGCTAAGTACACTACTAACTTCGAATATCTCAGCGATAACTATTATTGGAGCGCTACCGAGAGTTCTCTGGCCACAGGCAATGCATGGATGGTCTTTGGCGGTCGTACCGGAGCAGGCGATGCGGGTAACACGCCTCACTACCTCAAGACCGAAGCCGCCGCACGCGCACGTTGCGTTAGGGAAGTACGTATTCCATAAAGAAATATCAGAATAGAGTTTCATTATTCATTATTACAATATTAATTGCCGGTATTTTTCAATTGCAATGAATTTTATACGGCGAAAAAAAAGCAGTTATCGCGAGATCCCTGCTTTTTTTTGTCTTCCCTCTGCGAAAAAACTTTTTTATCCCTTGTGCTTGTTAATCTCGATATTTTCATGTACTTTTGCGAGACTAAACACGAATTAACTATGAAGAGATTTTTATTACTTGTTATTCTGGCAGGGGCTTGTGTGAGCCTCGCCGCACAAAAATGGCTTCCGCTAAGGCAACATGCGGAAGCGCAAACGTACTTCAAGAACGCCGCCGCCGTTGTGCTACTCGACAGCATAGGTGTGAACGTTCGCGAAAACGGCTCCGGAAGTTTTGATATTCACCATATTGTGTATATCGGCACTACCGCAGGCGCACTCCGACACCGCGTTATCAAATACGACTATGACCCGCTGACGGCTTTTGCCGAGTTTCGTAGCGTAAAGGTCTATAAACCGGACGGATCGTTTCGCGATATCGACCTCTCGAAGGCTTACGACTATGCCGCTCCTGCCCGCGCCATCTACTGGGGAGCACGTCAGATAATGATTGAAATCGGCCACCTCGAATCAGGCGACATCATTGATTATCAGATAAATAAGAAAGGATTCACTTATGCCCTGCTGGCCGACGCCGAAGCCGACGCATTCTTCAATAGCGGCATGAACATTGCGTCCTGCGCAAACGCAAGCGCCGTCTCAAACGCAGACGACGAAGAGCGTTTTGTGCCTCCGATGCGCGGTCATTTCTACGATATTGTGCCTTTCTGGGTCAGCTATCCGACCGTCTCGAAGATCTATTCGATAGACATGCCCAGGGATAAGGATATTCAGTATGAGTTTTATCAGGGCGAATGCCAGTCGTCAATATATTTCAGCGGCGAGCGCAAGATTTGCCGTTTCGCCGTCAATGATGCGCGGCCCTTCGTCTCCGAGCCTAATATGCTTGACTTCTACGATGTTGCGCCCAAGCTGATGCTGTCGTCAACCAACGAGTGGAAAGACAAGTCGCTGTGGTTTAACAAGGTAAACGAGGATTTCGACAGTTTCGCCTCCGAGCCGGGCACAGCCAAAAAAGTGAACGAGCTACTCAAAGGCAAGACCGGCGAGTTGGAGAAGATAGCCGTTTTGACGCACTGGGTGGCGGATAACATACGCTATTCGGGTATCTCGATGGGTAAGGGCGAGGGTTACACGCTGCATTGCACGGAGATGAATTTCACCGACCGCTGCGGAGTATGCAAGGATAAGGCCGCGCTGCTGATTTCGATGCTGCGAATAGCCGGTTTCGAGGCATGGCCGGCGATGACAATGGCAGGCTCAAGGATAGAACAAATACCGGCCGACCATTTTAATCACTGCGTAGTGGTAGTGAAACTGTCGAACGGTCAATATATGCCGTTAGACCCGACCTGGGTGCCTTTCCTGCGCGAGTTATGGTCGAGCGCCGAGCAGCAGCAGAACTATCTGCCGGGCGTTCCCGAAGGCTCCGACCTGCAGATTACACCCATCTCGGCTCCCGAAAACCACTATGTGAAACTGAATATCACGACAGCGATTGATGCCGACGGTAAGTTGAAAGGCGAGTTTACCATAACAGCCGAAGGGCAGTCGGACGGCAGTATCCGCCGCACGTTCACAAGCGGACTGCGTGCCGGTTGGTATAACTCGCTCGAAGCGGAACTGCTGCGCGTCTCGCCGCAAGCCAAGTTGCTAAATGTCGATTACGGCTCCAGTCCACGCGACTATCAGGCCGGCCCGATAAAGATAAAGATGCGGTTTGAGATACCCGACTATGCTGCGGCGGGCGATGGCCTGCTGTTATGCAAACTCCTGAGCAGCAGCCTTTATACAGGCTTTCGTTCGTATCTGCGCATAAATACGGCTATCACGGAGCGCAAGTACAGCTTCGAAGACGACTGCTCGCGGGATGTGGAGATAACCGAGACGATGACGCTTCCGGCGGGCTATCGCCTGCAACAGGATGAGCAGATAGCCGACTGCAAAAGCGAGGCCGCCGACTTTGAAGGCTCTCTCGCACAAGATGGCGCCCGACTGACGCTCAAGCAACGCCTGATACTGAAAAAGCGCGTCTATGAAGTTGACGACTGGGAGGGTTTCCGCACAGCCGTAAACGCATATAAAGACTTGACGGACAAATTATTAGTGTTCGTAAAATGATTATCCCCAACTGTTTATAAAATGAATACAAGATGAAGAAATATATATTTACAACCGTTATTTTGATGTTCGCCGCGACGATGGCGGCGCAACCCGAAGCTGTGTTCAATCGCATCGTTCGCCAATACACGCTTAACGACGACGGCAGCGCTTCGTTTCATTACCGTAAAGAGCTGACTCTCAATGACCATATCGCTTTTAACAGTATGTACGGCGAGACTTTCATTGTATATAATCCTGATTATCAGGAAATAACCGTCAACGAATCATATACCGTTCAGGCTGACGGCACGAAGATCGAAACGCCCGCAAATGCCATTACCGAATCTCTGCCTCCCTTTGCCTCCGACGCGCCTGCCTACAACCATCTGCGCGAGTTAATAGTTGCGCACACCGGCCTCGAAGTAGGGGCGACGATTTATCTGGATTATACGGTCAAGACGAAGGCGGGTTTTCAGCAGATATGGAGCATAACAGAGACTTTGCAGGAACGTATGCCGGTAAAAATCAGCGAGATAGATATAGTCGTACCGCAAGGCTCGTCGCTTAATTTCGCTTTGACAGGTATCAAGGCTACTCCTGAAATCAAGGCTAACAGGTATTCATGGAGATTGAAAAATATACCTGCCACACCTCTCGAAAGTTTTGTACCTCAGGGTCTTACACCTCGTATCTACGCTTCGACCGGAGAGGCAGGTAAAGGCGTGCAGGCTTTAGTAGAGGCGGTAAGTTCTTTTCCCATAGCCGGACTGAAAAAGTTTGAAGGCGAGGATGTTGCGACGCAGATACAGAAGTTTGTAGTCAGCGAGATAGCTTACAGTAGCGTGCCGCAGGCGGTGGCAAGCAAGGTGCGCCCACCTTCCGAAGTAATATCGTCTGCTTATGGCACGTTGTTCGAGAAAACGGCTTTGATGATAGCTCTTATGAAGGCTAACGGCATATCGGGCAAGGTGGTTTGCGCCTATCCCGCAGGCGCCGATAATGCAATTGCGCCCGCCTCGCCGACGGATATACTTATTAAGGTTGATGACAAATACTTGTCTGCCGTACGCATTGACAGTAAGGAGATTACATCCATAGCTAAAGATAACCGACTGTGGGAAGCGGGTTTCAACGAGCGCTCTCCTTATCAAGTTAAACCGCTAACCGACTTGCCGACAAAGCCGACGCCTGAACAGGTGAATTACAGGGTATTCGTTGCGTTGACCGACAGTCTGGCAACAATTGAGGGCAAAACGAGTTACGGCGCTTCCTTGGAGGAGGATATCAAGGATAGTCGTCAGATCAAGCCTCAGAATGGATACTTGCTTTACTCGCTGCCTGCCAACGACCGTGGCGTCGATTCATGGCATCTGCCGACGCTCTACTCGCGGCGCACTCAACCGTTCGAGCTTCCCACATCAATCAATGAAGTGGACGAGTATGAGATTGCGCTTGCCGCAAACTTGCAGTTGCGTACCAAACCATTCAACAAGACCCTGCGCAACAGCATCGGCGAGGTGCGACTGACATTGAAACTTGATGGACAGAAAGTCGGCATCCACCGCGAAATAGCCCTGAAGAAAACAATAGTTTCACCCTCGGAATATACCGCTCTCCGCGAACTAATCCTCCTTTGGCAAAACACCGCCTATCGGGCGATAGCGGTGAAAGAATTATGAATTGTGAATTATGAATTATGAATTAGAAGGCGGAAGAGGAGAATTATGAATTGTGAATTATGAATTAGAAGGCGTAAGACGATGTAGAGACGTTGCATGCAACGTCTCTACAGTCGGGATAAATATAACGTCATAGAGCGCCGCATTGACGAAGCCAAGAGCCTTATTGTACTTGGTACAATAAGGTCTTTGGGTATTAGCTGCATCTTGCATTCCAATGTCGTCAATTTAAGGAAAAGTCACCGGGAAATAGCATTATTGGCAGATATTCCAAGTCTTCTTATTGGCAGACATTCCAAGTCTTGAAGACTTGGAATGTCTTCTATGAAATGACGTTATATATGGTTGCGTCCACCCGATTCATATCAATAGAACTTTGATTGCGTCATGGCGAGGCATGAAGCAATCTATCCATTTTAATTTTTAGTTGATTTCTGATTTTTATTTTGGACGTCACACTGACGAAATCAGGAGCTAACAGTGAACAACTATCAACTGTTCACTATCCACTATTCACTATTTACTATCCACTAATTCGTTGATTATGAGACCTATATAAAAAATTAAAGGTTGTCTCACGACAACCCATAATCAATTTGTTAACCTTAAATCTAATACTATTATGAAAAAACCACAGTGCAAAGGTAATACCTATTGCGAAATTAAGAGCAAA
>JAITPL010000087.1 GCA_031289445.1 Tannerella sp. | reverse complement strand
GTCTTCACCGAAATGCCGTTGACGAGGATACAATCTGCCTCGGAGGCTAATTTGATACGGTTGCGGCTCGTGTTCGTCAGCCTATCGCTAAGAAACTTGTCTATCCGCAAGAGCGACTGATTCCTGTCGGCTACAATGCGGTAATGCTCATACAGAGAGCCTTCTACGCCTTCGCTTTCGCTTTCTTCAAGCGCAATATCCTCCTCGTCAATATCGTCCATAGCTAAAACCAGCTTTCCTCTCCGCCGATAATATCCTTTCCCTGCACGTCCGTCGAATCGGCGCTGTCGCTCAATATATTGCCATCGCCAACCACAAGTATTATCTTGGCCGTCAGCGGCACGCGGTCGCCGCTCTCAAGCATGCGTCCGCCGTACTCGACGCCTATGGCCAAGTCGCGAAACTCACTCGAAACGTACTTTACATCGACCTTGGCGAAGCCACGCGATTTAAGCAGGGCATAAGCCTGACGGTATGATATATCGGCGATTTCGGGGATAGTAGTTGCCTCCTCGGTCTTGGCATTGACGGTAACGTAAACTATGCGATTCTTCTTTACTTTGGCGTTGGCGTCGGGCGAAAGCTCTATTATCGCCCCCGGCGCCACCTCCTTCGAGTATATCGAATCGATAATGACGTAGCGCAGGAAGTTTTTCTCGAAAAAGGGCGCTGCCTTTTCTATCTGCAAACCCCTGACATCCGGCACTACGACTGCCTGGTTGTGATTCGTGTACGAGTCGATTCTCTTGAGCGTAACAAACACGATAAGGCACAGCAACGCACATACGGCCAGCAAATGGACGTATATCGGCATGCCTAATATCTTGTCAAGGAAAGACCTCATACTTAAGATTTATGCCCTACGTTGCCGTAGTAGAGCGATATTAGGAATTGTATTCGTCCGAAACAGACAGTTTGGCGCGACCTTTAGCTCGGCGCGAAGCCAATACTCTGCGACCGTTGGCCGAAGCCATGCGTTCGCGAAAACCGTGCTTGTTCTTTCTCTTGCGGTTTGATGGTTGAAATGTTCTCTTCATCTTTAATTCTATTTAATTGTTTTTATTTATTTTCGGACTGCAAAGGTAAGCATAAATTTTGAATTGGGATAATTTTTCACAAATAATTTCGGAAAATTCAAAATGTGATATTCACTTTGACGCCGTCGGGATTGTTTTCGAACTTGAGAAGCAAAGTGCGCGAAGCCTCATCCCAAGCCGATTGTTCGGGAATATCTCCCTCTAACTTAATGCTTTTGGGCTGACGTGGCAAATAGATGCGCGACACATTGTCGGTCTGAGCCGGACTTTTGGCAACGAACGAGTACGACGAGCCGCTACGGATCTCGTCGTAAATCCTTGATGCACCGCATAATACGGCCGGTTTCGACTTGTCGGCAACCTTTGAAAGGTCGTAGAGGAAAGCCTGCTCGTCGGGAAGGATGATTTTGGAGGTCAGCACAGGCAGTTCGGGGTCGAACAGGTCGATATACAAACCGTTGAGCGCCAGCGGCTTTTCGGATATGCTCTCATCCATCACGGCAGCGATGATATAGGGGCCGCGTTCGAGGTAGAGGTTATTTTTGAGTTCGAGGATACGTCCCTTGTTAGCCGCTGCGAATGCCTTGCTTACAAGCTCGAAGTAAGCGTCATCGTTCGATTCTTCAAGCACAAAAACCTTCGGCTCTTCGCGCAATACATAGACATGGCCTTTGCCACAGACATATTCGCCGGTCTCAGGCGACGCAGAAGCTAATCCCAGAGCCTCAAACAAGTGCATCGAGGGCGCTTGATAAGTCTTGCCCTCGCTATTCCACCACTCCAGCGCCGTCTGGTACGGATCGACGTCCTTGCCGCAATAAATCAGCGTTCCGCCACCTTTCACCCATTTGGCTATATGCTCGTGATAGTCGGGTTTCATCGGCTTCATGTTCGAGTACGACATCACGAGAACTTTCAGTTCCTTCCAAGTATCGGCGTATGGAGTATTCTCGATATGCACCGTACTGACAGGGATACCGCGCTTGAGCAGAGGCAGGGTCTGACCGTAGAAATTCGAAAACTGCGGGTCTTCGTAGCCTTTATGCGTGGGAAAACGCTGAAACATAAGCGAATTGGACATCAGTACGCCTATTCCCGGCGAGCCGCTCACGCGATTGTCCGACAGCGGCATATCGTTCAGCGTGTTGACCATCACCTGCATCTGGGTAGAATAGAAGCGCGGGATACGCTCTTTGGTCTCGCAACCGGCACAGGTCTTGTACAGTCCTTCGTAGATGCGGTCAGGCCAGGGCATTACCTCGTAGTCGGCAATATCGGGATAGAGCAGTTGAGCCGTGAATGTCGCCTGATAGTTTTTCTTGTAGTCAACCCAGTCGCGCGGCCAGTCCTCGATGGGATCGGTGAGGAAAAACATCTTGCGACCGGTCGGGCGGGTCATCGATTCCATAGAGCCGTATTCGAGGAAAGCGTTCTCGAAGACGCGCTCCTTCCGCAGACCGTTATAATAGGTTGCTTCGCGCGAAGTTCCCGTCCACACCTGCGCTATATAGCCATCCACGCAGGGCATTGAGGCAAGACTGGCTTCGGGGCTGACTATCTGCCATGAAGAATAGTTGACAAGCGAGTGCGTAGGCACATAGCAGCGAACATCCATTCCCTTGCTCCGTCCATATTCCTTGGCATAAGTAAAAACATCCTCCAAAGCTCTGTAATAAAGGTGATACTTCAGTTTGTTGGCGAGGTATGTATTTTCGGGCGATTCGTGCTGCGGACGCCAGGCAAAGCCGTAGTACTCTTGCCATTCGCGCTTGAACGCTTCGCTGTAGCCGCCTCTCATCCAGAACTCCGGCTCTTCCATAAAAATGGCGTCGATACCTGCATCAATAACGCGCTTGACGTGTTTTTCCTTCATATACTTGAGGAAGTTAAGCGAAGGCACGATATAAGGCACCATGCGTCCGTGCCAGATTGTATCGCCTTGAGCTGTAACCTGTCCCTCGTCGAGATGCCGGTTGCCGTCCCAGCGACCCGTGAAATAATCCTGATATTCGCCCCAGGCTATACCTGTCATAAAATGCGCGGTATAGCCGCGATCGCGCCACGACTGCACGCGCTGCTCGAATGTCATGTCACGTCTATCGTTCGCGCCATAGACTATGGCCACATCCGAGCGCACATCCGTCACAGGCTTCCATGCGCCTGATGTTTGAAACGCCGTCTTCTCGCTTGCGGACGGCTTTTGAGGCTTGTTCGCTGTTTGACATTGCGTTGCAACGGCAAGGGTAGTCAACAAACAAACAGAACTGATAAAAGTAATTGTTTTCATATTATTTTTTCTTCGTGTACTAATCAATTTCCAGTCTCTCCAGTCTGCACCCGACTTCTTTACCGGCGAAAGCCACAGCCATAAGGATAACTTTACGGTCGAGAAACTTCTCGTTCCAGTCCCATTTATCGTAGATATAAAGGCCCTCGAACAGTTCTTTCTGACCCTGAAAAACCGCTTCCAGAGTACTTATCAACAACGATTTCCCAAAACGTCGCGGACGCGACAGGAAGTAAATCGTTCCTGTAGCGTTAAGCATTTGTAGGATATGTGACGTCTTGTCAACATAAATGCCTGATCTCTTGCGCAGTTTCTCAAATGACT
>JAITPL010000046.1 GCA_031289445.1 Tannerella sp. | reverse complement strand
AATGCAGTCAACGAGCTTGCTGCTTTGCCCGGCATCGGCCGTAAAACCGCATTGCGTCTGGCGTTGCACGTTCTGCGTCGCGACCGTGCCTACGCCGAGCGACTCTCGTCGTCACTGCTGCAACTGCATCGCGACGTCAACTACTGCCGCGAGTGCCATAATATATGCGACACGGCGCTCTGCTCAATCTGCGCCAACCCCGCACGCGACCATTCGACGGTCTGCGTGGTCGAGAACATCAAGGAAGTGATGGCGGTCGAGAACACCGCACAGTTTCATGGCGTCTATCACGTTCTCGGCGGCATAATCTCGCCTGTCGATGGCATCGGGCCGGCCGACCTTGAGATACAAAGCCTCATCGAGCGTGTTGCCAAAGGTGATGTGCGCGAACTGATCCTCGCCCTGCGCACCACGATGGAAGGCGACACAACCAACTTCTTCCTCTATCGCAAACTTGAGCCTTACAACATCGTCATCAGCGTTATCGCACGCGGCATCTCCGTAGGCGACGAAATAGAATACGCCGACGAGATAACCCTCGGACGCTCAATCATCAACCGCGTCAGTTTCAACGAATCCATTAAAGTATAAAATACATGTTGCTTGAAAACGAACTCATCCGCCTGCGAGCGCCCGAGCCTGAAGACCTCGCGGACTTCTATCGCTGGGAAAACGACACCTCGCTCTGGGAGTCCGGAAGCGCTCTTGCTCCCTACTCGCGCTACCAGCTGAAACAGCTCATCGCCGGCGCGAACGACATCTACGAGAACAAGCAGTTGCGTTTCACCGTCGAGGAAACAGCCTCGCACCGGGCCGTCGGCACAGTCGATATCTACGACTTCACCCCGCATCACAACCGCGCTTCGTTCGGACTGCTTATCGACCGCGCTCACCAAAAGAAAGGTTATGCCTGCATGGCGCTCAATCTGATGCGCGACTATGCTTTTGAGTTTCTCCACCTGCATCAACTCTACTGCTTCGCCTCCGAACGCAATATCCCAAGCATACGCATGTTGGAACGCTGCGGTTTCGTTAGCTGCGGCGTCCTCAAGGACTGGCTTCGCACAGGCAACGGCTACGATAACGCCATATTATTCAGTTCGGTTTCAAAATAAATTATTACTTTTGCAGCCGTTAATTAACGAAGAAAAAGATATTGATATGGTCAAAACAGGACTGAAATCGCACAGGTCGGTTTTTATCCGGTCAATAAATCAACTGTCCGTTCAGAAGCCGCTCACTGACGAATGGTTTGATAAGCCCGTCTTTTACAGCGAAAGGCGGGCGTCAACCATCGACCCCGATTTCTCAAAGCATTTTCCTCCGCTCGTTGCACGCCGTATGTGCAAGTTGCTCAAACGCGCCGTCATGATGTCGCGCCTCACGCTCAAGGAGGCCGCCGTCGAGATGCCCGACGCCATTATAAGCGGTACAGGTCTCGGATGTATCGACAATACCGAGCATTTTCTGCACTCCATCATCGAAAACGGCGAACATCTCCTGCAACCGACTTACTTCATGCAGTCAACTCATAACATACTGAGTTCGACGATAGCAATCGACCTGAAATGTCATGGCTACAATAACACTTACGTTCATCGCGGCGTCTCGTTCGATAACGCTCTGGCGGATGCCGTCATGCAACTTAATCAGGGCAAAATAAATACTGCTCTGGTGGGCGCTTACGAGGAAATGACCGATAATTACTTCACTTTCTTCGACAGGATAGGGCTATGGGACTTTGATTCTGTCGCTTCTTCTGATTCAGATGATTCAATTAATGCGATTAACGCGATTAAGTCTGTTGATTCTGTAAATTCAATTGATGCTATTGATTCTGTAAATTCTATTCATTCTTCTGAATCTGTAAATTCTGCAAATTCTGCAAATTCTGTCCCTTTAATCCCTTTCGGTTGTTTTTCTTCGGAGGCTTCCATGAACATGCTGCTCACCTCCGAGCGCGACGATAGCGCTATTTGCGAAATCACCGACTTCGACCTTATATACACTCCTTCGCTTGACGGTCTGCGTCATTCTCTTGACGCTCTTCTCGAACGAGCCGGATGCAGTTTGGATGATATTGACGCCGTGCTGACCGGACTGAACACCCACCCTGCCAACGACGCCGTCTATCGCGACGCTATCCTTCATCTGTTCGCCACTAAACCCATCCTGTGCTACAAGCATATCTTCGGTGAATCATTCGCATCGTCAGCCATGGGCTTTTATGCCGCCGTAACCTGTCTGCGTCGCGGCAGTATCCCCTCTTTCATGTTCGCCCCCGAATACGCATCCCCAGACCTCTCGACCGAGACCAAGGCCCGTCCTGTCCGTCGCATCCTCATCCACAATCACTTCCTCAACAAGTCTCATTCTTTTATCCTTCTGTCATCATGCTCAAACTAATCTGTTTTTCTCTCGTTCAGTGTCTGTTCCTCGCCTCGGGACAAGTCTTCCTTAAATTGGCGATGATGCGCATGGACAAGTTCAGCTGGAGTTGGAAGTTCTTCCGCGAACTGACGACTAACTGGCAACTGCTTGCTTCAGGCCTCTCGATGGTAGCCGCCTCGCTGATATGGTTTTATATCATCAAACGCTTCGATCTCTCGTTAGCTTATCCTCTAATCAGTTTCAGCTACGTCTTCGGCACCTTGGCCGCCATCTTCATCTTTCACGAAAACGTAACGTTAACCCGATGGTTGGGCGTCCTTTTCATCATGATAGGCGTCGCCTTCCTCACCAAACCCGCAATTTAGAGTTATGAAACGCAAAGCGATACTAATCTGTTTACTGTCCATATACTGCATATCTGCGTTTTCGGCAGGCGGCGAGAAGCGCAGAGAGCCTCTGTTCGGAAGGAAGTATGCCGACTACACGGTCAATTCCAGTCGTTTGAGGGGCGCAACATTCTATCTTGTGAGCGGTCATGGCGGCCCCGACTGTGGCGCTATCGGTACAGCCGACGGACAAGCCATACATGAAGACGAGTATGCCTACGACATCACGCTGCGTCTGGCACGCGCTCTGATGATGGAGGGCGCTACGGTGCATATTATCATTCAAGACAAAAATAACGGTATTCGCGACGAAAGAATCCTCAAGAACAACAAGACGGAGACCTGTCGAGGCAAGGTCATACCACTGAATCAGCTCAAACGGCTGCAACAGCGTGTCGATGAAATCAACGCTCTCAAGGCTAAATCAAAAGACCGCTACCAGCGAGCCATCTTCATTCACCTCGACAGCCGCAGCATCAAGCGCCAGATGGATGTTTATTTCTATTATCAAAATAGCGTTGCTGCAAGTCAGGGTCTTGCCAACACCATGCGCGAGACTTTCCGTGCACAATACCGGAAACATCAACCCGACAGAGGTTTTACAGGCACGGTAACGACCCGCAGCCTATATGTGCTGAACAATTGCAGTGCGGTCAGTCTGTTTACCGAGTTGGGAAACATACGCAACAGTTTCGACCAGCGCCGTTTCCTGCTCAGTTCCAACCGTCAAGCGATAGCCAACTGGATGTGTCGCGGTTTCATCGCCGACTACGAGAAATCCAAAAAAAGATGATCCCGCAATTTGAAAAAAATCAGTGGTTTAAGTTCTTTTTGACCGGTGTTATCGAAATTTCGGCATTTCAATCGTATGAAACCGTAAATTCAATGATTGAAATTCCACCGTCTTCTCCTTCATTTCCCCGCTCGAAATTGTTAATGCTGTCGCCATCATTTTCATCTAATGTAGGAATTCGAGAAACAATATTGCTATCCAAGAATGATAACGCCCCTGTATCCCCAGAAAGAAAACACAACTTATAGTCGCCTTGCCCACGGAGGCCTTTAGCTTTATTTGTCTTAGTATAAACGGTCAGTATTTCAGCCGTTATCGTTGTTAAATCCTCTATAACCTTATCCCAGCCAATCCGTTTTCCTGCTTTTATATATTTTAATCCGGCCAATCCTAATATAAATTGAGTTAGTTCATCGGCAAAGCAGTGATAAAAACTCAATTCCGGACTTGTGGGCATTGCTGTCTTACAGATACACCCAGATTGCCCTATATACTGAGTATGGCAACAGCATCCTTTTGGATAAGGAGAGTTTGAAAGCAAAAGATACTTCGCTCCCATATAAATATCCTTGCTTATCACATGCCTTTTTTCTCCATTCAATGCTGGAGTAGAACGAACATATTCAAAAGGAGGCCATTCATGATAAAGGGTATGTTGGTCAGGATTGTCTGGTTGTCCAGCCCAATTAGAATCAATTTTTTTTGCCTGAAGCAATAATGCCCGCGTTTGCTCAGGCTTACCCTTGACAATCTCTTTCCTCAAGAGCAACAAGTCGCCAATCTCCACACTTCTATGTTTCTGCATCGCTGGTGTAGTCCACTTCACTTTAGGAGTCTGATGAACAAATACTCCACCCGACCTGATCGAAAGCCCAGGTGGAAGAGGTAATGCATTATTAATCTGCAAAGGGATTTGTTGAACCAATTTTGCGACCAAAGTTGGCTCATTTAATTTGGGATTGCTCAAAGCTTGGGTTAAAGCTGCATCAATAGCGCTTCTTACTGTATTAACGAGTAATAAATCAACTTTTTTCATTTTATTATATATTTATTATTAATAGAAATCATTTTGAACTGTAGGCGAGCAGAAGCTGCAATGGAGTGGTTAGCACACCTGCACGTGCTCCGCGTCGTCACGCAACACGCGGTTAGAGGTAGAAGAGGGGCGTGTATTATTAGCCTGCGGACTACTACTATAGTCAACGTACCAATAGCTGCACTATGCAAACCTAATCCTATATATAATATAGCATATCC
>JAITPL010000090.1 GCA_031289445.1 Tannerella sp. | reverse complement strand
TCAATTGTCAATTTATTTTCTTACCTTTGCGGTCATACATTTTAAAATTATAATATCACAAGTATGAGAAAAGTATTATCATTAGCGATTTTAGCGGTTATCGCACTGGGTCAGACTTCGGCACAGGACAACAAACTTACCGCAAAAGAGAAGAAAGAAGGTTGGACACTGCTGTTTGACGGCACCTCGTTCAAGGGCTGGCGCAAATGCAATGCCACGGAGATGGCGGCCAACTGGGAGATAAACGAAAACGCGATGAAAGTGAAGCGCGGCGAACAGAAAGGACGCGGTCTGGATGGCGACATCCTGTTCGACGCCGAGAAGTACGGCGATTTCGAGCTGTCCATCGACTGGAAGATCGAAAAGGAAGGCAATTCGGGAATCTTCTACTATATCGTCGAGACCCCCGGCAAACCTATCTACAATGCAGCGCCGGAAGTTCAGGTGCTCGACAACTGGTATGCCGGCGACAACAAGCTGACCAACCATCTTGCCGGCTCGCTGTACGACATGCTTCCCGCCCTGCCTCAGAACGCAAAGCCTGCGGGCGAGTGGAACACCATCGTCATCCGCGTGAAGGACGGCAAGGCGACGCACAAACAGAACGGCGCCGTAGTAGTTGAATACACGCTCTGGACGCCCGAATGGTACGAGCTTGTAGCCAAAAGCAAGTTTAAGGACTGGCCGGGATTCAAGGAAGGGCCTGCCAAGGAAGGCTACATAGGGCTGCAGGACCATGGCTATGACTGCTGGTTCAAGAACATCAAAATAAGAAAACTGTAGTCGAGCCGTAATCTTTACGAAATCAAAACGAAAAGATTATGGGAGTGTTTAATTTTTATAATGTGCGTAAGCCGCGCCAGTACAACCATTCGCCTATTTACTACGACCCGCGTAAGGAGGCGCTGGAAAAACGTATCCACAAGGTTAAGGCGGAAATGGGCGTCGAGGAAACCGACTACGAGCAATACAAGGAGGCTATCAGAGGCAGTTTCATCGAAGGTACTACGCACCTCAAAAAAAGCAGGAACAAGGGCGACGACATCCGTAACCGCGTGTATAAGAACATGCGGCTTATCCTCGTTTTGGCTATTCTCGCGGCTGTTTTCTGGTATTTATTTTGGAAATGATTTGTTGACAGTCCTGTAATGAGCGATATAATACACTTGCTGCCCGACCATATAGCAAATCAGATAGCTGCCGGCGAAGTCATTCAACGCCCGGCCTCGGTAGTGAAAGAGTTGATGGAAAACGCCGTCGATGCAGGCGCCGTGAATATCGCCGTGAACATCAAGGACGCAGGGCGAACACTGGTGCAGGTAATCGACGACGGCAAGGGCATGAGCGAGACGGATGCGCGTATGGCTTTCGAGCGCCACGCCACCTCCAAAATATCTACCGCCGAAGACTTGTTTACGCTCGGCACAATGGGATTTAGGGGGGAGGCGCTGGCTTCGATAGCAGCTGTGGCGCAGGTAGAACTGCGCACGCGGGTAAAGGGTAGCGAGGTCGGTTTCTCTCTTTCTATTGCAGGCTCGGCGCTCGAAGATGCTACGCCGGCAGCTTGTAGTGAAGGCAGCGTTTTCTCTGTCAAGAATCTCTTTTACAATGTGCCTGCACGCCGCAAGTTTCTTAAATCCAACGACGCCGAGTTCCGGCATATACTGACGGAGTTTGAGCGTGTGGCGCTGGTCAATCCTGCCGTCGCTTTCGCTTTGCGGCATAACGACGCAACTGTCTTCGATCTGCCCGCGTCAAACGTCCGACAACGTATCAGCGACGTTTTCGGCAAGAGCATGGACCGCAAACTGCTGACTGTCGATACCGAGACCTCGCTTGTGGCTGTTCACGGCTTCGTCAGCTGCCTCGAAGCAGTCAGGAAGCGTGGCGCACTGCAATATTTCTTCGTCAACGGTCGATATATACGCCATCCCTATTTCCACCGCGCCCTGATGCAAGCTTACGAGCAGATGATACCTGCCGGCGACATGCCCGATTATTTCATCTATTTTACCCTCGACCCCGCAAGCATCGACGTCAATATCCATCCTACCAAGACCGAAATAAAATTCGAGAACGAACATGCCGTATGGCAAATCTTCCATTCGGCTGTGCGCGAGACGCTTGCTAAATCCAACTCCGTACCGTCCATAGATTTCGAGGGCGCAGGCTTGATAGAGATGCCTGTTTTTACACCTTCTGCCGACAATTCGTTTAATGTCAGGAATCCTCCGCTGACTGTCAACCCCGACTTCAATCCTTTCAAATCTCAACCTCCTCTTTTGGAGGACTTAGGGAAGGCTCGGCGTCCTACCGACAACTGGGAGGCTCTGTATCAAGGTTTTGAAAAAGAAAAAACCTCTACCGACGATTTGACGGATAAGGCGCTGTTTGCCGAAGTAACCAACACTTGCTTTCAATACAAAAACCGCTTTATCATCACTATGTTAAAATCGGGTTTGGTTATTATTGATCAGCATCGGGCGCATGTACGAACGCTCTACGAACGCTATATGAGGAATATCAATCGCCAGTGCGCTGCTTCGCAGACCTTGCTTTTTCCCGAAATAGTCGAACTGACGGCTGCGGAGGCTTCGATACTGACGACTATGGCCGACGAGATGCGCTATCTTGGCTTCGATATTGGCTGCATGGGAGGCGGCAGTTACGCCGTTCATGCCGTTCCTGCGGATGCGACAGGCAGCAACCCCTCGGCGCTCGTCAAGGACGCACTCGCGGCAGCTACCGAGAGCGGTGTAGGAGGCGTCGAACTGCAAATCGAAAAGATAGCTCTCTCGCTTGCGAAAACGACGGCTATACGTTCGGGCAAGACACTTACGCCCGAAGAGATGGATTCACTCGTGGCCTCGCTGTTTTCACTCGATTCGCACGGACTGACGCCCGACGGCCTGCCCGTACTGACCGTCCTCAGCGACGAGGAAATCAGCCGCAAACTGTCATTATGAAATAATCCTGCTTTGGCGCTAAGATTAAATCAGCCGCAAACTGTCATTATGAAAGTTGCATTATTTCGTTTTGTAAGATAAAATATGACGGGTGACGCCGACGCCGATGGCGGCGAGGACGAAGCGCAACCAGAGATGAAGAGGAAGGAAAAAGATACAATACCCCATTGTAAGCCACATAAGAGCGATAGAAAAGACCTTAGCTCTCAGGGGAATAGTTTTGTTTTCGCGGAAATTGCGGATATAGGGGCCAAAATATTTGTGATTCATCAGCCATGCGTAGAGACGTGCCGACCCCCTGAAGTAAGCGGCGGCGGCAAGCAACAAAAATGGCGTCGTAGGCAGCAGGGGCACAAATATCCCTATCACCCCAAGCGCCAGGCAAATCGTGCCGGCTATGATCATGAAAATCTTCATTCGTCCCAGTCAAATTCCTCTGTATCATCAATATCCGCGACGGTGAACTCATCGAGTTCGCGGCGATCTTTCTTGGTAGGACGACCGAGACCTTTAGCTCGATTGACGAAGCCGGTGATGCGGTTCATTTCGAGGATTTCATACTGTTCAGGGGGAGTAACGTTTTCGAGATACTGTGGCACAAGCTTTGCGCCAAGACGGTTCTGAGTCAGTCCAAGCACGCGAAACGAATAGGTAACGGGCGGTTTGCGCACGGCAATGACCTCGCCTGTCCGTATCACCCTCGACGGTTTGACGTTGACGCCGCCTATCGAGACACGATTTTTCTTGCAGGCGTCAGTAGCGACGGTGCGCGTCTTGAAAACGCGCACCGCCCACAACCATTTATCTATACGTACTTCATCCATAAAAGTGTTCTGTTACTTGTTATTGAACAGATTCTGAGTGACGTCAATACCCGACAGGCAGAAACTGCGCACCATCTCGGCGGCAATCTTCACGCGCTCCGGGATATGCTCCAACTCTTCGTTGCTGAACTTGCTCAGCACGAAATCAATCTGCCGACCCAAAGAAAAATCATTGCCTATACCGAAGCGGATTCGTGCATACGTTGCCGTGCCGAGCGTCTCTTCGATATTGCGCAATCCGTTATGCCCCGCATGACTGCCTTTGGGTTTGATTCGCAGACTGCCCAACGGCAACGAGAGGTCATCGACAACGACAAGCAACTGCTCTACCGGCAATGCTTCTTTCTGTAGCCAGTAACGCACGGCGTTACCGCTGAGATTCATGTATGTGTTGGGCTTGAGCACGACTAACTCGGCGTTCTTGACCCGCATACGGGCTATAGCGCCGTATCGCTCTTCGGTAAACGACGCTCCCGCTGCACCCGCTAACTCGTTGACGATTCTGAATCCGATATTATGGCGCGTACCGAGATACTCCTCGCCGATATTACCCAATCCTGCAACCAAATATTTCATTTCTGTTATTTGGAGGCGGCAGTAGCGGCGCTCTGTGCGGCGCGGGTCATCTTGACCATACAGACAACGGAGTTCTTCGGACTGATAAGCTCGATATTGTCGAACTGCAACTCGCCTACCTTGATAACCTTACCAAGTTCGAGATGGTCAATGTTTATCTCCAGTTTTTCGGGGATATTGGCGGCCAGACCTACGACCTTCAATTTGCGCATCGTCTGGTTCAGCTTACCGCCGGAGCGTACACCGGCTGCGTGACCAACCAACTCGATAGGCACTTCCATCTGGATAGGTTTGTCGTCGAACACCTCAAGGAAATCTATGTGCAGCAGATTGTCCGTGACAGGGTGATACTGCGAAGCTTGCAGTATGGCTTTGACGGCCTTGTTACCCTTAATCTCAATCTCTACGAGGAAGATGTCGGGCGAGTAGATAAGTTTGCGCACGCCTTCGGTCGTTACTGTCAATTCAGTTACGAGCAGGCCTTTACCGCCACCTATCTCTACTACTTTTTCGCCGAAGTTGAGAGCGTTTTGCAAAGGCAGCTCAACCGGTTGCTGACCGTATAATACGGCAGGTACTAATCCTTGTTTGCGCATCTCTTTCGATGCTTTCTTGCCGAACGCCTCTCTCGGCGTCGCTTCTAATTTAAATGTCTTCATTTTGTTGATAATTAATGTGTTACTCAAAATTAGTTTTGCTTCCTAATTCCCCATCACACCTTGACAGGCTTCAAAAAGCGGTGCAAAGATACGGATAATAATTGAGAATTGAGAATTATTTCCTGTTATGATGCTAAGAAAGCTTTTTTGATTGTATCCACGAAATCGAGTTTCTCCCATGTAAAGAGTTCGACTTCGCACTCTACCGGTGCGGAGTAGCGCGAACTGAAGGTCTTTCGCACGGTAGCCGGAATACGGCCTACGTGTCCGTAGGAAGCTGTTTCGAGATAGATAGGGTTACGCAGTTTGAGGCGTTCCTCGATAGCTTTGGGGCGCAGGTCGAAGATTTCACCTATCTTGGCTGCTATCTCGCCGTCGGAGATGGCTACCTTCGAGCGTCCGTAAGTGTTGACGAAGATATTCATCGGACGGGCGACGCCAATAGCATAAGAGACCTGCACGAGCGCTTCGTCGGTAATGCCTGCGGCTACGAGGTTTTTGGCTATATGACGTGCGGCGTAGGCTGCCGAGCGGTCAACCTTCGAGGGGTCTTTACCCGAAAATGCGCCGCCACCGTGTGCACCCTTGCCTCCGTAGGTATCGACAATAATCTTGCGACCGGTCAGACCGGTATCGCCATGCGGGCCGCCGATAACAAACTTACCTGTCGGGTTGACGAAATAAGTGATGCTGTCATCAAACAGAGCCTGCACTTTGGCGGGATACTGCGCTTTAACGCGAGGTATAAGAATCGTCTTCACGTCTTCCGTTATTTGGCGCTGCATCTCGAGGTCGGCCTCGGCTTGAGTACGCCCCTCGCCGACGGTAACAAATTCGTCGTGCTGGGTCGAGATAACAATAGTATCGATACGGCGTGGCGTACCGTTGTCTTCGTACTCTATCGTAACCTGACTTTTAGCGTCGGGACGCAGATAGGGCATCTTCTCAATCTCTTTGTTGCGGATAAGCGACAGCTCGCTCAGCAGACTGTGGGCGAGGTCGAGAGCGAGAGGCATATAGTTGTCCGTCTCGTTAGTGGCATAGCCGAACATCATGCCCTGGTCGCCTGCGCCCTGCTCGTACGGGTCGGCACGCTCGACGCCGCGATTGATGTCCGCACTCTGCTCGTGGATAGCCGAAAGAATGCCGCACGACTTCGCCTCGAACTGATATTCGCTCTTGGTATAGCCTATCTTCTCGATAACGCGGCGCACAGTGTCCTGCACATCCACATAAGCGTTGGATTTGACTTCGCCGCCTACTACAACCTGTCCGGTTGTAACAAACGACTCGATTGCTACTTTGGAGTCCCTGTCATGCGCAAGAAACTCATCTAATAAAGCGTCCGAAATCTGGTCGGCAACTTTGTCGGGGTGTCCTTCCGACACCGATTCTGATGTAAATAAATAAGCCATTACTTTAATAAATTTAGAAGTTAGAATACATTAGTAATGAACTGATAGGTGGGGGGATATGTGCATACCGCAAAACGGCAAAAAGCAAGTTTTAGCAATTTAGCATTTTTTCCTGTGGTTGCAAGCAGTACAAATCTGTCCACGTCAATTCGGCTGCAAAGATACGAATAATTTTTGAATTATATATCATTGCATTGAAATTTTTTTCAACAAAACGGAACGGATTGAATGTTTTATATGCTGATAGCGCTTATTTCCAATGGCTTCAGACTTGGTTATAATAATTGTTAATAATCGCATGGCTATTTGGTTATTATACAGTATTTTCCATCGGAGATACAAAAACAATTGACAATTGACAATGACTTTGTTGCAACGGACTTGTGTGGATGATACCGTGTTCTATTGATATGTATCCCCTAACGGGGATGCTGCGAGGTCATTGTCAATTTCTAGTTTGTCTCTTATCGGAGATGCTACGACGTCGGAAATAACGAATAACAAATAGTGAATAACGAATAACGAAGTAACGAAGCAGCAGACACTGTAATCAACCGTTTACTATTAACTGTTCACTATTCACTATCCAATGTTCACTATTCACTAATCACTAATTGATAAATATCACAAGTTTGTTTACACATAATTGTGTAAATCGTATTATAAGTTCGTTTACAAAGGACAAAGAGTTCAGCGATTATCACAATGAACATCATTATTATTCTTCACAGGGCAACCGGACTCCCAACCAAACGGTTAAAGGCATGTTGTATAAAACGCCTTTGA
>JAITPL010000071.1 GCA_031289445.1 Tannerella sp. | reverse complement strand
AAATGTCCTTTGCGGAGAGAGGGGGATTCGAACCCCCGGTACAGTTACCCGTACGGCAGTTTAGCAAACTACTGGTATAAGCCACTCACCCATCTCTCCAAAGAACTTGCGCTTCGATTATCATGGTTTTTCCATGAAAAAGCACTGCAAAGGTACGGATATTTTTCTTATTACCAAAAAAAATCAAAATATTTTTTGCCATGACACGAAAAATAACTAACTTTGCACTCTCATTCAAAGAATAAATAGATAAATGTACAGGACAAAAACTTGCGGTGAACTGCGTCTAAGAGACCAGGGTCAGACCGTTACATTGGCGGGCTGGGTACAGAAAACGCGCAACATGGGAGGGATGACTTTCGTTGATGTGCGCGACCGCTACGGCATTACGCAATTAGTATTTAACGAGGCGCTCAACGCGGCGCTATGCGGGCAGGCCAACAAACTTGGTCGCGAATTTGTCATTCAGGCGACCGGCGAGGTCAAGGAACGGCAAAGCAAGAACGCAAATATCCCTACAGGCGATATCGAAATAATAGTCGCCGAGTTGATAACGCTTAACTCTTCGCTTACTCCCCCCTTCACTATTGAAGACGAGAGCGACGGCGGTGATGATATTCGCATGAAATATCGCTATCTCGACCTGCGGAGAAGCGTTGTGCGCCACAACTTGGAGGTGCGCCACAAGATGGCTTTCGAGACACGCCGCTACCTTAGCGGGGAAGGCTTCCTCGAAGTAGAGACGCCGGTGTTGGTCAATTCGACTCCCGAAGGCGCACGCGACTTTGTTGTGCCTTCGCGCATGAATACAGGGCAGTTCTATGCCCTGCCACAATCGCCGCAAACGCTAAAGCAACTGCTGATGGTATCGGGTTTCGACCGCTACTTCCAGATAGTAAAGTGTTTTCGCGATGAGGATTTGCGTGCCGACCGTCAACCGGAGTTCACGCAGATAGACTGCGAGATGTCGTTCGTAGAGCAGGAAGACGTGCTTCAACTGTTTGAAGGCCTTGTCAAACACCTGTTCGAGACCTCGCGCAACATCACTTTTAAAGATGCTTTTCCGCGCATCACATGGCATGAAGCTATGCAATATTACGGCTCGGACAAACCGGACATCCGTTTCGGGATGAAGTTTGTAGAATTGATGGACATACTGAAAGGCTCGGGCTTTGCAGTTTTCGACGATGCGACATACATTGGCGGTATCTGTGCAAAGGGCGCTGCCGCATATACGCGCAAGCAGATTGACGCGCTGACCGACTTCATCAAGCGTCCGCAGATAGGCGCCAAGGGGCTTGTCTATGCGCGTGTAGAAGCCGACGGCAACGTGAAATCGAGCGTTGACAAGTTCTATTCGCAGGAAACGCTTCAAGGGTTGAAAACTGCTTTCGACGCCGCTCCCGGCGACCTTATACTTATACTGTCGGGCGATAATGCCAACAAAACGCGCAAGCAGCTGAGCGAGTTGCGCCTTGAGATGGGGACACAGTTAGGACTGCGCAACAAAGACGAATTTGCTTGTCTGTGGGTCGTTGACTTCCCGCTGTTGGAGTGGGATGAAGAGACGCAGCGCTATTACGCCATGCACCATCCTTTCACATCGCCCAAGCCCGAAGACGTTAATTCGATGGAGAGCGCACCCGGCGATGTTCGCGCCAATGCTTACGATATAGTTATCAATGGCGTTGAAGTTGGCGGCGGCTCTATTCGTATTCACGACAGCGAGCTGCAAAACCGCATGTTCCACTTGCTCGGTTTCACTGAAGAGCAGGCGCAGAAGCAGTTCGGTTTCCTGATGAACGCATTCAAGTACGGAGCGCCCCCGCATGGCGGCATAGCTTTCGGTCTTGACAGGCTTGTATCGCTCTTCACCGGCCTCGATTCCATTCGCGACTGCATCGCTTTTCCCAAGAACAATTCAGGTCGCGACGTTATGCTCGACGCACCTTCGACACTCGATGAAGCACAACTGAAGGAACTAAAGATAAGCACCTATGAATGAGAGCGTCAAGATAAGAGATGTGATTAACGAACTCGAACGCTATGCGCCCTTGAGTTTGCAGGAAGGCTTTGACAATGCCGGCGTTCAAGTCGGCAACGTCGAGCAGCAGGCAACAGGCGCACTACTTTGTTTAGACGTCACGGAAGAAGTTGTAGATGAAGCTGTTAGAGCCGGATACAATCTTATCGTATCTCATCATCCTCTTGTCTTCAAACCGCTCAAAAGCATCACCGGAAAAACATACATAGAACGCTGTCTGATAAAGGCTTGCAAGAACGACACGGTCATTTATTCGGCGCATACCAATATGGACAACGCCATCGGCGGCATCAACAGCAAACTTGCAGAGATGTTCGGGCTTGAAGACGTCCGTATCCTCAATCCGCAACACGGCAAGTTGATAAAACTCGTTACTTTTGTGCCTGCGGACGCCGAAGAGACCGTTCGCAAAGCGCTGTTCAAGGCGGGCGCCGGTCATATTGGCAATTACAGTTCGTGCAGCTTCAATACCGAAGGTCGCGGTACTTTTCTTGCAGGCGAGAACTGCAATCCTGTACGCGGCGAGATAGGCGAACTGCATGTAGAGCCGGAAGTCAGAATAGAAACCATTTTCCCCGAGCACAGGAAATCGTCGGTCGTACACGCCTTGCTGTCTGCACATCCTTACGAAGAACCTGCCTTCGACCTTTACAAACTCGACAACGACTGGCTGCAAGCGGGTAGCGGCATCATCGGCACTTTGCCCGAATGGGAGGATGAACTGATCTTCCTGCAACGCATCAAAGACGTTCTGAACGTTGAATGTCTGCGCCACTCGGCTCTGACAGGTCGCCGCCTGCGTACTGTGGCTATCTGCGGCGGTAGCGGCGCTTTTCTTATCCCCGACGCCATAGCAGCCGAAGCCGATATCTTTATCACCGGCGAGGCAAAATACAACGACTTCTATGATGTAGAGCAGAAAATACTGCTTGCCGTAATCGGTCATTACGAAAGTGAAATTTCAATAAAAGATATTTTCTCGCACGTCATATCAAAAAAATTTCCTACCTTTGCAGTTCAAAAATCAATAACAAATACAAATCCTATTAAATATTTATAAGCATGGCAAATAAGACTGAAGCCAAAGTAGAAAAGAAAGATGCTG
>JAITPL010000151.1 GCA_031289445.1 Tannerella sp. | reverse complement strand
CCCTAATCCGGCTAGGTGTGTCCCTAATCCGGCTAGGTGTGTCCCTAATCCGGCTAGGTGTGTCCCTAATCCGGCTGGATGTGTCCCCTAAGACCTTCTATAGGACTATTAAGACATTTCGGAAGACTTCGCAAGCACTACGGAAGACTTCGCAAGCGATACGGAAGCTACTGAAACCAATGTGAAGGCACAACAAAGACTTAAAACACAAAGAGAATCGAGTTCATCAAGTAGCAAATCGAGTTCGTCAAGCATCAAACTGAACTTATCAAGCATCAAGCTGAGTTCGTCTGGTATCAAACCGAGTTCGTCAAGTAGCAAACCGAGTTCGTCAGGTATCAAACTGAGTTCGTCAAGCATCAAACCGAGTTCGTCAGGCATCAAACCGAGTTCATCTGGCATCAAACCGAGTTCATCAAGTAGCAAACCGAGTTCATCTGGTATCAAACCGAGTTCATCAATTATCAATCCGAACTCGTCAATCATCAAGTTATATTCATAAAGAACATAAAGCATTTTACATTTTAAAATTTTTCCTATGGAACAAAGAAAACATTTTTTTACTAAACTATGTATGCTGGCATTGCTTATCTTGCCTCTCACGGCATACTCGCAGACTATCGCCTTACGGGGCTTAGTCGTTGATTCGCAAGGGGAAGCCGTTATCGGAGCTTCGGTGGTCGAGACCGCCTCCCCTACTAACGGCACTATTACCGACGTGGACGGCAATTTTACCCTCAACGTGCCTTCATCGGCAAGCATCACGGTATCCTACATCGGCTATCAGTCGCAGACTGTCATACT
Source organism: Tannerella sp. (assembly GCA_031289445.1). Taxonomy (GTDB): domain Bacteria; phylum Bacteroidota; class Bacteroidia; order Bacteroidales; family Tannerellaceae; genus Tannerella. The sequence goes on along the minus strand of JAITPL010000151.1, from coordinate 15,257 downwards.
GAACGGGCGTACATCTATTAATGTAACCCTGGCGGACGACACACAGCTGCTCGAAGAAGTCGTAGTCATCGGCTACGGCACTCAGCGCAAGGAAGCTGTAACCGGCTCTGTGGCATCAATGAAAGGAGACGCCATCCGCGAAGTGCAAACCGGTAATATAGGAACGGCGCTGGCCGGACGTATGCCGGGCGTGCAGTTTTCGCAATCAAGCTCTAAACCCGGCGCAGACATGCAGATACGCATTCGCGGTACGCGCTCGCTGACCGGCTCTAACGACCCCCTGATTGTACTCGACGGTATTCCGTTCAGCGGCGACCTGGGCGAAATCAATCCCAACGACATTCGCAATATTGATGTACTCAAGGACGCTTCGGCTACGGCCATTTACGGCTCGCGCGGAGCTAACGGCGTGATTATCGTAAGCACAAACAAAGGCGCTCAGGGACAAAAGGCGCTTGTAACCTACGATGCTTACTGGGGTGCGAAGGCGCTCTATTCGCGTTATCCGATGATGACCGGCGACGAGCTGTACAAGCTGCGTCAGGATGCAGGTATCTACAAGACCGCCGACGGCGCTCCTACTCTGGGCAGCGACGAGAGGCAAGGCACTAACACCGACTGGCAAGACCTCATGTTCAAGTCCTCAATGACTACAAATCACAACGTAGGCATCACCGGAGGCACAGAACACGGCAGTTACAGCTTTGGCGGCGGTTACCTCACAGACCGGTCGCTTTTGCCCGGACAGGACTACAGCCGTATCTCACTGCGTGCGGCCATCGACCAGCAGATAGGCAGATATTTGCGCTTTGGCCTCACTACCAATAACAATTACAACACAACCAACGGCTCCAATCTTGGCATGTACAACACCCTGGCTACTTCGCCGCTGATTGACCCGCTCAACACGGACGGCAGCCTGAAACCCATTGTAAGCGCTATTGCAGACAATACATGGACTTATACCCGCGAGCACGTTACCGGTCTGGGCGACAAGTATGCCGATAACCGGCGCGGCATCAGCTCGTACAACTCTCTTTTTGCCGACCTTAAAATCCCCGGCGTCGAAGGTTTGAGTTACCGCACTACTCTCGGACTTGATTTCAGTACCGCCAACAGGGGCACTTATCAGGGTACAGGCGTGTTCAGCGAGACTGCAAGCGCCACCTCCGTCGGCACTCTCGACAAGTCACTCTTCACAAAATGGGTTACCGAGAATCTTATCACTTACGAACGGCAAATCGAACGGCATCACCTTACCGTCAATGCCCTGCAATCGGCCGAGTCGGCACAATACGACCGCTCTTACATGAGAGGTACAGGCATTCCGTCAGACCATTTTCTGTACTGGAACCTGGGTCAGGCCGCCGATGTGACGGTCAGTCCCGACGACCAGCAGTATCGCGTCGAAAGACTGTCTTCCTATATGTTGCGCGGGATGTACGACTACGAAGGCCGCTACATGCTGCTGGCCTCGGTCAGATGGGACGGCTCTTCACGCCTGGCCGAAGGTCACAAGTGGATTACCTACCCCGCATTTTCGGGCGGATGGAATATCGGCAGGGAAGAATTTATGAAGGATATTGAGTGGGTAGATAACCTGAAATTGCGTGTAGGCTGGGGTTTGACCTCCAATCAAAGCGTTGACCCATATACCACACAGGGCAGTCTGGGTACGCGCCCCTATAACTTCGGAGCGGCAAAGACCACAGGCTACTATGTGGAGACTTCGCCCAATCCCGAACTGGGCTGGGAGTTTACCAAATCGTGGAACTTCGGTCTGGATTTCAATCTGGTCGGCAACCGCATCTGGGGCGCTCTCGAATACTACACCGCCAACACTTACGACGTAATGCAGTGGGTTAATCTGCCACAGTCGTCCGGCGTCGGCGGATACACGGCCAACATCGGCGAAATGAGCAACAAAGGCGTCGAACTCTCGGTCAACGGTCTTATTATCGACAATAAAGACGGCTGGTCGTGGGAAGCAGGCATCAACCTGACCTCCAACCGCAACAAACTTACCAAGCTTGCAACCGGTCAGGAGCGCGACGAAGGCAACGCCTGGTTTGTAGGTCATCCTGTAAATTCCATCTTCGACTATGAATATACCGGCCTATGGCAGGAAAGCGACCAATATCGCGATATTCTGGAGCCGGGCGGAAACGTCGGTATGATCAAGGTTAAATATACCGGTGATTACAATGCCGACGGTACTCCCGCAAGGCAAATAGGCTCCGAAGACCGTCAAATCATCGACGCCGACCCTAACTTCTGGGGCGGTTTCAATACGCGGGTAGCATACAAGGGTTGGGATTTGAACATTCTGGGCACTTTCCAGAACGGCGGCAAACTTGTCAGTTCGCTGCACGCCTCCAACGGTTACCTGAACATGCTGACCGGAAGGCGCGGAAACGTAAAGGTAGATTACTGGACGCCCGACAATACCGACGCCAAATATCCCAAGCCCGGCGGCATTCAGAGCGGCGACAATCAAAAATACGGCAGCTTGCTCGGTTATTTTGATGCGGATTACCTGAAAGTAGGTACCATTACTTTGGGTTATAATCTCGATCCCAAAGCCGACTGGATTAAATGCCTGTCGATAAGCCGTGCACGCCTGTACTTCACCCTTCAAAACGCCTTTGTGCTGCTTTCGCCCTTTAACAGCGAAACAGGTCTTGATCCCGTAACCAACTCTTACGGTGATGAAAACGCGGCGGTAACAACCTCTCTGCCTTACAATGCAGCCAAGATGCTGACGGTAGGAACAAACGTGCCTTCAACTCGCAACTTCATTTTCGGATTAAATTTAACATTCTAAAAAATTAATGATATGAAATATACAAGCATAAAAACAATGACATCAACAGCGCTTCTGACGCTGTTACTTACGCTGTCCCTTACATCCTGTTCAGATGATTTCCTGAAAGAAACGCCGCGCACCGCTTACGAGCCGGGTTACTTTCAGACCGAACAGGGTATTCAGGGCGGATTGACTTCGCTCTATGCACATACCCGCTGGATTTTCGGGCAATACTATTATGCCGGCACGCAAAACGGCACCGACGAAAGTACTTATGCGCAAAGCGCCGACAATAACTTTAAAGACACCGACATGTCGGGGGTAGGCTCGATGACCGCTTCGAGCAGCCGCTCGGATGCTCTGTGGAATGCGGCTTATTCGAATATCAATACCGCAAACGGTATTATTGAAAATGCGGCCTCTGTGGGCCTGTCGGAAGCCTTGATTTCCGAAGCCCGCTTCTTCCGCGCCTGGGATTACTTTATGCTGGTGCAGTCCTTTGGAGGCGTACCACTGGATTTAGGCTCCGGCGAACTGAAATTTAATATCAATCCTTCGCGTGTATCCGTTCGCAATCCGGTGCCGGAAGTTTACACCAAGGCTGTCTTCCCGGATTTGAAGACGGCAATAGAAAATCTTCCCGAAGCAGGGCGTGTAACCGGAGGCGTGACCAAAACGGCAGCGCGTCTGTATTTGTCGAAAGCCTACCTGAGCTACGCCTGGTGGCTGCAAAATCCCAATAACATTGCTACTTATCCGGATATTGCTCGCAGCGATCCCGACGGACACGATGCTGCATGGTATTTTCAGCAGGCTTACAACATTGCTCTGGAAGGAATCAACAGCCCCGGCGCTTTTAAACTGCAACCTACCTTCTACGATGTAAATCTGGGAAGCAACGACCGTAACAGCGAAATAGTGCTCTACAGCGACCATTGCGAGGATGAATATTTCAATGCGGCGAGTTTGTCGTACAGCAACGGCGGCGCTCCCGAAAGTTTTGCCGTATGGTTTGCGACATGGAACTATACCGAAATCCGCAGTTCGGGCATCTCTACCGTTCAGCGCGATGCAGTGCAGTGGGGTGGCCGTCCATGGACCCGCATGTCGCCGACGATTGAGGTAATCACAAATACCTTTGCCGACAAAACAAACGACAGCCGCTACGACGGCACTTTCGTAACCGTTTATCCGGGTAACTGGGCTAAAGCAGGTATCACCGACGAATCCATCATCAACGCAAACGGTTTGCCGGTGAGAAACGGCGAGCCTGTACTCACTTTCCTCGACGAAGAGCCGACTACACCTGTTACCTATCCGGCCGGAGCAGGCGACAGCAATATCGGTGCGGGTACTCTTCCGGGACGCGCCGACTGGGTAATTGCTCCGAGCGGCATCAGTCGCATTGTCTATCCGGGTATCTGGAAACTGGGAACTTACCGTACAGATAACGGCACAGGTCTGGGACAACCTAACGGCGCTATCACACGTCCATGGAGTATAGCCAAGTTCTCGGAGTTTTATCTCATAGCAGCCGAAGCGGCCGTCAAGGGCGCTACCGGCAGTCAGAGCGCAAGGGAGCTTGTAAACGTTCTACGTGCACGTGCCGGCAAATGGCGCTGGGACAACAACGGCAATGCCGAGAAGATTGTTGACAACAGCGCTGCGATGACAGCCGCTACTCCTGCCACGATAGATATAAACTACATTTTGGAAGAGCGCAGCCGTGAATACTATGGCGAAGGCTACCGATGGTTTGACCTTGTACGGACACAGAAATGGGCTGAACTTGCAGGCAGCTACACTATCTGCGGCAGCGCCAAAGGCGAGCATACTCCTGTGGTTTACACCCGCACAATAGAGCCGAAGCACTATCTGCGTCCTATTCCGCAAGCACAATTAGACCGCATGACAATGAGCGAAGCCGAAAAAGCCGCTTATCAAAATCCGGGATACTGAAGAATTGACAATTGATAATTGATAATTGACAATTGACAGTTGATAATTTATATCTGCCAATGACGGTGACGGAGAACTAATACGGCGCATCCCCGGTAGGGGATACATATCAATAGAATACGGTATCATACACACCTTTTTTTCCATCGGGGATTCACGTTCAAATAATCCGGTTTGTTTTTCGGTGAATCCCCTACGGTGAAAAAGAAGAGAGAATCATTTTTTCTATTGATATGCAAGTCCTAACGGACTAACAATGACGGTATCATCCACACAAGTTTGTCCGTCCGTTGCAACAATGTCATTGTCAATTGTCAATTGTCAATTATATTAAGTTTATCACACGAAATTGTCAATTGTCAATTGTCAATTGTCAATTATCAATTAATTAAGTTTATCACACGAAATTATCAATTGTCAATTGTCAATTATCAATTATATTAAGCATGAAATTGAGAATCTTATTATTTACCTGCCTGATTGCCGGGCGGATGTTCGGGGCAGAGCCTTTTGTTTCACCGACAGGCGAGAAGGCCGACTTCCCGCTTATCGTCAGCGGCATCTCGGCCAGCGTCATCACCGACGACAAAGACCCCGGTGTGCTGCGTGCCGTCAACAGCCTGTGCGAAGACTTCCGGCGCGTAACCGGTCAACTGCCGCTCGGTCTGCTGACAAACGCCGTCATCATCGGCAGTATAGGCCACTCCGACCTTATCGACCGCCTTGCCCGTGAAGGCAAGATAGACCGCAGCGAACTCGAAGGCAAGACCGAGAAGTACATCATCCAGACCGTTGACAACCCTGTGGAAGGAGTTACTAAAGGCCTTGTTATTGCCGGTAGCGACAAGCGGGGCGCCATCTTCGGCGTTTACGAGCTGTCGGCACAGATTGGCGTCTCGCCGTGGTATTACTGGGCGGACGTGCCGGTCGCAAGGCAAACCGAACTCTACGTCCGCAAGGGCAAATATACCGACGGAGAGCCTGCCGTGCGTTATCGCGGCATCTTCCTCAACGACGAGGCGCCCGCACTCAGTGGTTGGGCATATCAGACCTTCGGCGGATTCAACAGCAAGTTTTACGGACAGGTAATGGAACTTATCCTGCGACTGAAAGGCAATTTCCTCTGGCCTGCCATGTGGGGACGAGCCTTCTATGACGATGACCCCGCTAACGGCGCTCTGGCCGACGAGATGGGCATTATCATCGGCACTTCGCACCACGAGCCGCTTGGACGCGCACACGACGAGTGGCGTCGCTACGGCAAGGGCGCATGGAACTACCGCGCAAACCCGACCGTGCTGGCCGACTTTTGGCGTGGTGGCATGGAGAGGATTAAAAACTACGAAACCGTAGTAACCGTAGGGATGCGCGGCGACGGCGACGAGGCCATGAGCGAGGATGCCGACATTGCACTGCTTGAAAAAATAGTCCGCGACCAGCGAAGCATCATCGAGAAGGTTACGGCCAAAAAAGCGGCGGACGTTCCTCAAGTCTGGGCGCTCTACAAGGAGGTGCAGGATTACTACGACAAAGGCATGCGCGTTCCCGACGATGTTACCTTGCTGCTCTGCGACGATAACTGGGGCAACGTGCGCAAACTGCCTGACATCAACGCCAAACCCCGCAAGGGAGGCTTCGGCATGTACTACCACTTCGATTACGTTGGCGGCCCGCGCAACTACAAGTGGGTTAACATCAGTCAGGTGCAAAGGATATGGGAACAGATGAACCTGACTTACGAGCATGGCGTTGACCGTCTGTGGGTAGTGAATGTGGGCGACCTCAAACCGATGGAGTACCCAATCAGTTTCTTCCTCGACATGGCCTGGCAACCCAAGCGTTTCAATGCGCAAAACCTGCTGACGCATACCGAACAGTGGTGCGCCCAACAGTTCGGTGGCGCGAAGTATGCCAAAGAGGCTGCGCGAATCATCAATCTCTACACAAAGTACAATCGCCGCATCTCGCCCGAAATGCTTAACGACACCGTTTACAGTCTCGCCAACTACGACGAGTTTGAGCGTGTAACCGACGAGTATAGGGCGCTTCTTATAGATGCCATGAGGTTGTACAATCTGCTGCCGGCGGAATATCGCGACGCTTTCGACGAACTTGTTCTCTTTCCGGTCAATGCCTGCTGCAACCTCTACGAGATGTATTTTGCGGTGGCTAAAAACAAGTACTACGCTGCCAAAGATGACCCGCAAGCCAACGCCTGGGCGGTAAAGGCTCGCGAGTGTTTCGAGCGCGATTCCGTTCTCACCCACCATTATAACTATGAAATAGCAGGCGGCAAATGGCCGCATATAATGGACCAGGTGCGCATCGGATATACAACATGGCAACAGCCGGAAAGAAGTATTATGCCTCAAGTGCAGTACGTTGAATCTGCCAAGCGGGCTGTGGTATTCCGTGAAAGCGAGGGTTATATCGCCATCGAAGCCGAAGACTACAGCCGCAAGACCGAGACCGACCGCATTCACTGGGAGGTGATCCCCGACCTGGGCAAAACCAAATCGGCTATCACGACCTTCCCTCAAAGCGCTTATCCGGGCGAGAAGGACATTATCAGCCTCGAATATGACATTGAGTTGAAGACCGCCGGAGATGTTACACTGACCCTGTTGCTCAGTCCGACGCTCAACTTCAATGCCAACAAGGGTCTGCGCTATGCAGTGGCTATTGACGGAGACAACGAGCAAACGGTTAATTTCAATGCTCACTATAGGGGTGAACTCGGCCCCTGGCAAGGCGAAAGCATTATCCGTTCGCAGACTAAGCATAACATAACGCAGGCAGGGCGGCATACCTTGCGGCTTCGTGTTCTTGAGCCGGGCATTGTCATACAGAAGATATTAATCGACGCCGGCGGCCTCAAACCTTCATTCCTGGGAGCGCAAACTAATTATGAATGGTGAATGATTAATGATTAATGATTAATGGTTAATGGTTAATGGTTAATGATTAATGGTTATCAGTTGTTAGTTATTAGTTATTCACTGTTCACTATTCACTGTTTACTTAGTTTCTTCGTCTTTTAATTCTTAATTGAGATAGGATGGCGGAGACATGTTGGGCGAGCGCAGCGCGCCCCTACAGGACACGACAGGACAGGACAGGACAGAGCAGGACACAACAGGACGGAACGGAATACAACAGGACAAGACAGGACAGAGCACGACAGGACAGAACACGACAGGACAGAACACGACAGGATACAACAGGACAACGTTTTTTAATTCATAATTCACAATTCATAATTCTTTCATCTATGGTTTCAACTAAAAAAGTGTCATTTGGCGAAAAGGTAGGTTACAGTCTGGGCGACGGCTCGGCTAACCTGGTCTTTCAGATGACGATGATGTTTCAAATATTCTTTTATACCGACGTCTTCGGTATAAAAGCGTCGGCGGCGGGAGCTATATTGCTCTTTGCCCGCTTCTTCGACGCATGTGTCGATCCGGCTGTCGGTATCCTCTCGGACCGCACTAACAGTCGCTGGGGCAAGTATCGACCGTGGTTACTGTGGACGGCCATACCGTTCGCCGCCTTCTTTATCCTCGCTTTCACTACCCCCGACCTCACGGAGCGCGGCAAAATCATCTACGCAGGCATCACCTACACCCTGATGATGGCGATGTATTCATTCAACAACACCCCCTATTCGTCGCTCGGAGGCGTGATGACAAGCGACATCCGCGAGCGCACAAGCATCTCGTCCGTGCGTTTCGTTACGGCCACTGTCGCCACATTCATAGTGCAGGGACTGACGCTGCCTCTGGTTACCAAGTTCGGAGGCTCTACCACCTCGCAAAGCGGCTGGCTGACCACTATTGCCATCTTCGCCGGCGTCGGGCTTGTCCTGATGATAATCACATTCTTTACCGCACGCGAGAGGATACAGCCGCCACAGAAAAAGAAGACGCCCGTGCGTCAGGACATCAGGGATATACTCAAAAGCCGTCCGTGGCTGGCGATGTTTATCCTTACACTCTTCCTCTTTACCACCCTCGCGATGTGGGGTAGCGGCATGTCGTACTACTTTAACTACGTGGCCGACAAGGACGCTCTCTTTACTTTTCTCGGACACTTCGGGCTTGTAGGCGAAGCGGGTGAAGCGATGGGCTGGTGGCGAACGTTTCTCAACGCTTTCGGACTGATTGTTTATGATAACAGCGATGTGTTTTCCGTCGGTTTCAGTCTGTTCAACATGACCGGCAATATACTGCAGTTGCTGGGTGTTATCCTGTTGTCGGGTTTCCTGTCGGGGATTTACGGCAAACGCAATGTCTTTATCGTATGTCTTGCGCTGACGACATTGTTTACGGCCTGTTTCTACTTCGTCTCGCCCGGGAACATCGAAATGATTTTCACGCTCAACATACTTAAAGCTCTGGCTTATGCGCCTACCGTGCCCTTGTTGTGGGCGATGATGGGCGACGTGGCCGACCACTCGGAGTGGGTCAACTTCCGACGCGCTACAGGCTTTATCTTCGCCGGCATAGTCTTCGCTCTCAAGGCGGGATTGGGTCTTGGCGGCCTATTATGCGGCGGTATCATCGACAGTTTCGGTTATGTAGCCAACACTGTGCAGTCGGCCTCTTCCATCACCGGCATCAAGCTGACGGCAAGTCTTATTCCCGCCATCACGTTTGCTATCGGTGTAGTCGCTCTCTTCTTCTATCCGATAACCAAACAGGTAAACGAGAAAATACAGGCAGAACTAGAACTTCGGAGAAATTAAATGAACAGTGATTAATGATTAATGATTAGTGATTAGTGATTAACTATTAGCTATTAGCCATTCATAATTCATCATTCACAATTCATAATTCTCCACTCATCATTCATAATTCACAATTCATAATTCACAATTAATTAAATATGAAACATTTACAGTTGTTTTTTGAATCAATCGGACGGCAGACCTTCGGAGTTTGCCTCTCATGCGCTCTGCTATCCTGTCTGACCGGATGCGTTGCCAAAGGCCATAACGGCCACAGCGGCTCTAACGGCGAGACGCCCTCTCTATCAGACGCTTTCGAGGGCAAGTTCTTCATAGGGGCAGCGATCAATCTTGCGCAGATATACGAGCGCGACACGGCTTCGGTCAACATCATCAAGAAGCACTTCAACGCCATAGTGCCCGAAAACTGCATGAAAAGCATGTTTCTGCAACCGGCCGAAGGCAAGTTCTTCTTCGATGACGCCGACAGGTTTGTGGCTTTTGGCGAACGCTACGGCAAGTTCGTCACCGGTCACACTCTGATATGGCACTCGCAGACGCCGCGGTGGTTTTTCGTCGATAGCGCCGGGCAGGACGTCTCTCGCGAGGTGATGATTGAGCGAATGCGCAGTCATATCACTGCCACAGTCAGTCGCTATCGAGGACGCATACGCGGCTGGGACGTGGTGAACGAAGCCGTAGAGGACGACGGCTCACTGCGCAACAGCAAGTTCCTGCAAATCATCGGCGAAGACTATCTGCCTCTGGCCTTCGAGTTTGCCCATGCCGCCGACCCCGACGCTCAACTCTACTATAACGATTATTCGATGGCTATTCCGGCCAAACGCGACGGAGTAGTTCGCCTTGTCAAATCGCTTCAGGAGGCGGGTGTACGCATTGACGGCGTAGGAATGCAGGGGCATCTCAACATGGATTTCCCCTGCGTCGAAGAGTTTGAGAAGAGTCTGTTGGCTTTTGCCGGCCTCGGCGTCAAGATAATGATAACCGAGCTGGACCTTTCGGTACTGCCCTCTCCCCGCCAAAGTGCAGGCGCTGAGGTATCGCAGACATTCGAGTATCAGCAATCGCTCAATCCATACGCCGACGGTCTGCTGGCAGCTGTAGAAAAGCAGTGGAACGAGCGGATGAGCGCCTTCTTCGATCTCTTCCTCAAGCATCGTGACAAGATAACGCGCGTTACGCTCTGGGGTGTTTCCGACGGCGATTCGTGGAAGAACGACTGGCCTGTTCCCGGTCGTACCGATTATCCCCTCCTCTTCGACCGCAAATACAAACTTAAAGAATTGACAATTGACAATTAGGCTATCGCGTTAAACAGCAGTTGACAATCGGGTTAATTTGTAAGTATGATGTATAAGAACACGGTTTTTCTCTTCCTGCATGCTTCGGGAACAAATTGTTCGCGTTTTTTCTCTTCCTGCACGCTTCAGCGGCAAATAAACAGCGGTTTATGTGTCATCTAAGGTCTATGGGAAGGCATCCGTATTGCGAGGCACAAAGCGAATCGAAGCAGTTACTACTTCTTAGCATGTCAATTCTGCAAATCCTGTTAATTCTGTAGAAATTTCTCACTTCTTCGTCTTTTAATTTTCAATTCTTCTAACTTCTAACTTTTCTAACTTCTAACTTTATTTATGGAACGATATTTAGTACCCGGCGACTATATGGCCGACCCTGCCGTTCACGTATTTGACGGCCGATTATTTATTTATCCCTCCCACGACCGTGAGAGCGGCATTCCCGAAAACGACAACGGCGATCACTTCGACATGAATGATTACCGTGTTTTTTCTATGGATGATGTTGAGGCGGGCGCCGTTACCGACCATGGCGTTGTGTTGAAAGTCGGCGACATACCATGGGCTGGGCGTCAGTTGTGGGATTGCGACGTAGCCCGTCGTAACGGCAAGTATTACATGTACTTCCCGCTCAAGGACCGCAACGACGTCTTCCGCATTGGCGTTGCCGTCAGCGACCGGCCCGAAGGTCCGTTCAGACCGCTCGACAACCCCATCAAAGGCTCTTACAGCATCGACCCTGCCATCCTCGGCGACGACGACGGACAGTACTACATGTATTTCGGTGGACTCTGGGGCGGACAACTACAGCGTTACCGCAATAACAAAGCCCTCGAAAGCGCTCTGCTGCCCTCCGGCAACCAACCCGCACTCTGTCCCAAGATCGCCCTGCTGAGCGACGACATGCTTGAGTTCGCCGAAGAGCCTCGCGACCTCGTCATACTGGATAAAAACGGCCTTCCGCTGACCGCCGGCGACACACAGCGGCGATTCTTCGAGGCCTCATGGATTCACAAGTACAAGGGCAAGTACTACTTTTCCTATTCCACCGGCGACACGCATCTTATCTGTTACGCGACAGGCGACAATCCCTACGGCCCGTTCGTCTATCAGGGAGTCATACTGCAACCCGTAGTCGGTTGGACCACCCATCATGCCATCGTCGAATTTAAAGGCCGATGGTATCTGTTTCACCACGACTGTGTCCCGTCGGGCGGCGTCACATGGCTGCGCAGCCTCAAAGTCGTCCCCTTAGAATACGACGGATTGGAATTAAGAGCTGTTTAGTTCTAAATTATTTCGTGTAATTGCCTTGAGAGGCGGATTTCATTCATGTTTATTGACTGCATCGAACGTCGTTTTGTAATTTTTCATTACCTTTGCAGAATCATAGATAAAAATTTATGGCGAAAAAGACAATTATAAATAAGGAAGACGAAGCAGTAGAGGCGATCGAAATACAGGAAGACGAAACGGCGGAAACTACCGGCGAGACGGCGGAAGACGAAGCGGACGAAGCTACCGAAACGGCGGAAACAACAGACGAGGCTACCGACGAGACGGCGGATGAAACCTCCGACGAATCTGACGAATCTACCGACGATACGGACGACACGGCGGACGAATCTGACGAATCTGACGAATCGACCGAAGATACTGCGGAAGCTACTACGCTCGAAGCTACCAAGTCGGAGGAACTGACGCACTCGCGATATAAAGTACCCGGAATGGGCGACGGAGTGTATCAGTTGTCGGGCATGTACCAGAGCTGGTTTCTCGACTATGCGTCATACGTCATTCTGGAACGCGCCGTACCGCATATCAACGACGGTTTCAAGCCTGTGCAGCGGCGTATCCTTCACTCGATGAAACTGCTCGACGACGGACGTTACAACAAGGTAGCGAATATCGTAGGGCATACCATGCAGTTTCACCCGCATGGCGACGCCTCCATCGGCGACGCACTCGTGCAGTTGGGGCAGAAAAACCTGCTTATCGACTGTCAGGGTAATTGGGGTAACATCCTTACCGGCGACGGAGCCGCAGCGCCGCGATATATCGAAGCACGCTTGTCGAAATTCGCCCTCGACGTACTTTTCAATCCCAAAACGACAGTCTGGAAACTATCCTACGACGGACGCAACAAAGAACCGGTATCTCTGCCGGTGAAGTTTCCCATGCTGCTGGCTCAGGGAGCCGAAGGCATCGCGGTAGGGCTTTCGTCCAAGATACTGCCTCACAATTTTAACGAGATAATCGACGCCTCCATAGCCTATCTGCAAGACGAGCCTTTCCGCCTGTATCCCGACTTTCAGACCGGCGGCTCCATTGACATATCCAAGTATAATGACGGCGAACGCGGAGGAGTTGTCAAGGTACGCGCCAAGATAGGAAAGATAGACAACAAGACCCTTGTCATCACCGAAGTGCCGTTCGGACGTACCACAGGCACACTTATAGAATCCATACTCAAGGCCAACGAAAAGGGAAAGATAAAAATCCGCAAGATAGACGACAACACCGCCCGCGACGTCGAAATAATCGTGCATCTGGCGCCGGGCGTCTCGTCCGACAAGACTATAGACGCCTTGTACGCATTCACCGACTGCGAATCGAGCATCTACCCCAACTGTTGCATTGTTGAAGACAACAAACCGCGTTTCCTCACCGTCAGCGACGTACTGCGTTATTCTACCGACCAGACCCTCGATCTGCTGCGCAAGGAGTTGGAGATACAAAAGGCCGAGCAGGAAGAAGCGCTCTTCTACTCCTCTCTGGAACGCATTTTTATCGTTGAACGCATCTATAAGGATCAGGAATTTGAAGATGCAAGGAATATAGACGTAGCCGTGAAGCATATCGACAAGCGGCTAACTCCTTTCAAGCCCGACTTCATCCGCAAGGTAACCCGCGACGACATCATGAAATTGATGGAGATAAAGATGGGGCGCATTCTCAAGTTCAACATCGCGCACAACGACCAGCTGATTGCCCGCATAAAGGCAGAACTCAAAAGCATCGACAATCATCTTGCCCATATAGTTTATTACACCATTAACTGGTACTCGACGCTCAAGGAAAAGTACGGAGCGGCTTATCCGCGCCATACCGAGCAACGCAATTTCGACACCATCGTTGCCGCCAAAGTGGTCGAGGCCAACGAGAAACTCTATATCAACCGCGAGGAAGGTTTTATAGGCACGGGGCTGAAGCGCGACGAATACGTGTGCGACTGCTCGGACATCGACGACGTCATCCTCTTCTTCGGGAACGGTACATACAAGATTATCAAGGTCAGCGAGAAGATTTTCGTCGGCAAGGATTTGTTGTATCTCAACGTCTTCAAGCGCAACGATACGCGCACTATATACAACGTAGTCTATCGCGACGGCGCTGGAGGTCGCAGTTTCATCAAACGCTTTGCCATCACCGGCATCACCCGCGACAAGGAATATGACCTCACGCAGGGCACGGCAGGCTCGCAGGTGCTCTATTTCACGGCCAATCCCAACGGCGAGGCCGAGACGGTAAAAATCATTCTCAAACCCAAACTGAAGCAGAAACTGACCGTCTTCGAGAAAGATTTCAGCGAGATAATGATAAAGGGACGCAACTCTATAGGCAACATCCTGACAAAGGCCGAGATACACAAGGTAATCCTCAAGCAGCGGGGCACATCGACGCTGGGCGGGCGGCAGGTATGGTTTGACCGTGATGTGCTTCGCCTCAACTACGACGGCAGAGGCGAGGCTCTCGGCGAGTTTCATACCGACGACCGGATACTTGTCATCCTGCGTAACGGCGAGTTCTACACAACGAACTACGACCTTAGCAATCACTACGACGACGATATGCTGCGCATCGAACGCTACAACAGCAAAAAAGTGTGGACGGCAGCGCTCTACGACGCCGAACAGCAGTTCCCCTACGTCAAGCGTTTCCAGTTTGAAGCCTCCCTTAAACGGCAGTCTTTCCTCGGCGATAACGGGTTAAACTCACTCTATCTGCTTACCGACAGGGTATATCCGAGGATAGAGGTCGAGTTTGGCGGCAACGACGCCTTCCGCAGCCCGATAATCATCGACATAGAGCAGTTCATCGGCGTTAAGGGCTTTAAAGCTAAAGGTAAGCGTATTACTACCTTTGCAGTCAGCCGCATCCACGAGATAGAGCCGGCGCGAGTGCCCGATAACAGGGAGCTTGCCGAAGGAGAAGACAACGAAGTAATAATCGAAGACGACGAGCAGGATGATGCTCAGATGGATCTTTTTAAATAGATTGATATGAAGAATTTGAAAAATATATTTATCCCGACAATTTTGGGTTTGCTTCTTTCGTTTGCGATAGAGGCAAAGGTCAGCGAGTCCGGCTACACAATATCTTCCGCAGAGGTTGCCTTGCGTGAAGATACCGTAGTGTTGCAGAAAGCTGACACGGTGATATTGCA